>DAGU01000098.1:0-12020 GCA_002498285.1 Methanomassiliicoccus sp. UBA386
TAGCCGGAAAGAGACACCCCCTTCCTGAGGTAGTCGACCGTCCTATAAGCATCCATGAACCTGTTGAACAGGTAGGCGTCGAACTCCTCGCCCCAGCCGATCTCCTCGCGGACGGACGGGTCTATCCGCGCCAAGGCATGGATGGCACGCTTGGTGGCCTTGCACCGGCTTGTGGTCATGCTTCCGAAAGCGGCTTTCTCGAAATATATTATTTCTCCCGTAAGGGCTGGGGCTTATCGAGCGTCGAGGGTTCTATGCCATCGACGTACATCAGGGGGTACTTGATCTCCTCGATGTACCTCATTCTTCCTTTCACTCGCACATCCTCGATCTTGATGCTTACGGACACGTCGAGCATATCGCCCGTCAGGGACTGGTAATCATACTCGTTCCTCTTGCGGCGAAGGCTCTCCCGACGAATATGGACGGAGACCGATTCGACGAACGGCTGCACCATAATGCCGTGCTCGATGGCCCTTTCCAGACTTTCGACATTGGATGCGCTGACGGGCGCGCCGATGAACTGGTGGTACGCCGCTGCCAGCTTTATCCCCGCCTCGAACACCGCCCTCTCCCGAACGGTGCATTGGAAGTACGAGGCCGCTTTTTCCTCTCGTGAACGGTCCATGCGAGTCCCTTGCCGCATGAACGGACGCATGATATTAAATGCTGACCCAGAGCGGACGTCCGACGATAGCCGGATGCCGCTGACGACATCTCAAACATATGTGATCCACAAGGCGACGCGTCCAGGCTCCAGATTGATCAGGTAGGGGCGGATATCTATGATCAGGAACTCAAGGGACGCACAAACTGCTTCGTATGCAACCTCAAGGCCCTCCTAGCCGTGGCCGGTGCGCCTTGAGCGACGATCTGGCCCCAGCGTCCGACCGAATATTAAATGTCGACGTCCGGTTCCTCGGCTCGCCGATCGGCGGCGGACAGGGCTCACGTTCTCATCGTCACGCGGGCGATGGTTCATCACGCTCCCCGGGCCCATCGACATTCCTCCAGATTTGAGGCGGATAGAAACCTTTTATATGGTTGCTCATATCACACGGTCCAATGCAGCTTCAGGAGAGGATAGCAGAGCTGAAGAAGGAGAGGAATGCCGTCATCCTCGCCCATAACTATCAGCTTCCTGAGGTCCAGGATATCGCCGACTTCGTGGGCGACTCCCTTGGACTGGCTAAGCAGGCCTCTACGGCAGAAGCGGACGTCATCGTTTTCTGCGGCGTCGACTTCATGGCCGAGAGCGCCAAGATACTCAATCCGCAGAGGATCGTTCTGCACCCCGAGACCAAGGCCTGCTGCCCCATGGCCGCTATGTGCGACCCTGCTAGCGTCAGGATGCTCAAGAAGGACTTTCCCCGTGCTGACGTGGTAGCCTATGTCAATACATCGGCCGAGTGCAAGGCCGAGGCCGACGTATGCTGCACCTCCGCCAATGCCGTCAAGGTGGTCAACTCCCTGGAGTCCGACCTTGTCATATTCCTTCCGGACGAGAACCTGGCCAGTTATGTTCAGAGGTTCACGGACAAGAGCATCCTCCCCTGGCCCGGTCACTGTCCGACCCACGAATCGATCACCGTGGAGAAGATCGAGAAGCTCAAGAAGGAGCACCCGCAGGCGCTGGTGCTCGTCCATCCCGAGTGCCGTCCAGAGGTCATAGATATCGCCGACGGGGTCCGCTCCACCGAGGGGATGTTGAACTTCATCAGGGGATCCGACAAGCGGGAGTTCATCATAGGCACCGAGAAGGAGATGATCCATCGCCTTTCGAAGGAGTTCCCGGACAGGATCTTCCACGAGGTGCCGGGAGCGGTGTGCCCGACGATGAAGTTGATCACGCTGGAGAACATCCTCGCCGCCCTCGAGTCAATGTCGCCCGAAGTGACATTGTCGCCCGAGCTCATGGACAAGGCCCGCGCGCCCCTGGAGAGGATGATGGCCCTGGGCCGCGGGGACTGATCTCGACCCGTTCGTTTAGCTGCCATGTCTGAAATGACATGGCCCCATCCCAAGGAAGCGGACCGTTAGAGCTGCAGAAATGTGGCGAGCGAGCCGTACATGAAGTACGCTGCGAACAGGATGAGGAACACCCCGCACGCGACGTACAGGCCTCGGAGCCACTTGCCCCGGAACAGGGAGCGCCCCTTGCTGGCCGAGTACGATACTAGGCCCATGTAGGCGAAGTCGCAGGACAGATGTACGGTAGCGAACAGAGGTATCATCCACCAGCCGAAGGCGGCGGCCAACCCGATCAGCGCGGCCCCCACGGTTGCCCACCACAGAAGAAAGTAAGGATTGGCGGCCGATAGCACGATTCCGGATACCAGGGCGCCATGCTTTACATCCCCTCCGCCGACCTCCGCTTGCGGCCGCAGCATGGAGACGCCCATGTAGAGAAGGAACACTCCTCCTATTAGCCCAATGGTCGCCAGAACGTTCTGGTCCTGAAGGAACATCATCAGGCCAAGGAATATGGTCAGGATGAGGGGCACCTCGACCAACGCATGGCCGAACGAGAGCTTCAGCCCGGCCCGGGGGTCGTCAAGTCCCCTGGCCACCGCTGTGGCGAACAAGGGTCCGGGGGCGATCACCCCCGAGGCCGATATCACCATCACCCATCCCAGGAACATGAGGGGGTCGGCCGGGCCGTCCATGATGCTCTGATAAGAGGGGCGGTATTTATCCGTTGAGCCAATCGTCGACTGAGGCGATGTTGCAGGCAGGCACCAGAGATATGATCCAGTAACACCTAGCCGGCTTGCCGGGCGGATCTGGCAACTGTTGATGATGGCCTTCGTTCAATCCCGAACCAATATGGCAATGAGCACAATCATGACGTATATTGTCGCTTTTCTGAGACATCAGAGCTGACGCTTGACATGCCCAGGTCTTAACTTGAAGGCCATTTTATTTAATATGTGTTAATCATTCCAAGGCAACCCCTGGTGGACAATGAGGTCGAAGCTTGATACGCTGAAGTACATTGGAGGTCTGGCCCTGATAGCACTGGCTATCCTGGTGGCCGATCCACGATCCCTATGGGATGCCATAGCCAGCGTTGATCTGGGAATTCTAGCGCTGGTCGCTGGCCTTTATGTACTAAACCTCGTCACGAAGAGCTACCGATGGGGTGTGTTGATGAGAGGCAATGGCTCGTCCGACAGGCCGCCCTTCCACTCGGTGTTCGCCAACTTCGCCGTTTCCCAGGCGATCAACAACGTCACCCCGGGAAGGGTGGTGGGAGAGGCGACCAGGATATACGGGGCCAGTTCCAGGATGGGGGTCCAGGCCGGCGTCGGAACGGCGCTGGTGGTCACGGAGAAGATGATGGACCTGGTCGTGGCCACCGCCATCGCCGTCTTCGGCATGATCGTTCTCACGCCCATTCTCTTCGGCCACGTCATGGATGAACTAACCGGCGTCATCGTGTTCGCCGTGGTGCTAAACCTCCTTCTGATAGGCCTCCTGGCCCGGCCGAACGTTCTCCTGTCGGCCGGAAGGCGGGTCATCGGGACATTGGGCAGGCTGCTGCCCGGAAAGGTCGGCGCCAGCTTCTGCTCCAGCTCGTCCAACTTCCTGAACGCCTTCGCCGCGTCCATGGTCGGCTCGGACCGGGTCAAGCGAAGAACGTTGGCAGGCGCGGCCGCCCTGACGGCCCTCATCTGGGCCAATGAGGTCCTCAGGGTTTGCCTCATAATGATCGCCCTGGGAGCCCCGCCCAACCTCGCGGCCGCAATGGTGGTGACGGGCATCTCGGCCCTGAGCGCGGTGCTCCTGGTGGCCGGCAGCAATCATATTCTGATATCATCGGCGGTGTTCTCCGCCGTGGGGATAGGGGCCGGGGTGGCCGCGGGAGCGGGCGTCCTGACAGCCCTGACGTCGATCTGGTTATCGGTCCCCATAGGCCTTCTGGCCTATTTCCTGGAGGACCGGTTGAACAAGTCCTCGGCCATGAAGAAGATGTATGCTCCGGCCGGCTCCCCGACCGGAAAAGGTGATGATTGACATGGAATGTACAACCATTTTGCTCATCTGCAACGAGAAGGATAACATCGAACCTCTAACTCGAGACGTGCTCGAAGTCTATTCTGAGAACAACATCGACGGAGAGGTCCTCCTGCTCGATGACGGAAGCACCGACGGCTCCAGCCAGATCTGCGACCGGCTCGCGGAGGCGGAGGAGAGGGTGCGCTGCGTCCACCATGGCGTGAACAAGGGGCGGTCATACGCCATACGCACTGGATTCCAGGAGGCTAGGGGAGAGGTCGCCATCATCATGGACGGCGACCGGCAGTATGAGCCGAAGGAGATCCCTCTTTTCCTGGCCAAGATCAAGGAGGGGAACGACGTGGTCACTGGATGGAGGCATCAGCGCACCGACCCGTTCATCAGGAAGTTCATCTCCCGCGTCTACAATAGGTACATCATACAGAGGAAGTTCGGCCTACGCATAAAGGACCAGAACAGCGGTTTCAAGGCGTTCGTGCGGACCAAGGCGGTGAACATGGGCTTCGACCCCGAAGGCTATCTCGGCCTGCACCGCTACATCCTGCCGCTGGCGTCCCTGCACGGAATGAAGATCGAAGAGATCCCCATAGTCCATTACGCCCGTCCCAGCGGGAAGTCTTACATCAAGTTCTATACGGTGCCCTTCATAGCCCTGAGGGACCTCCGGAGGTTCAACAGGGAGCATCGCGAAGAGATCCGATCGGCCCGGGGATCCAGATCATTGGCCAAGCGCACAGGTAGGTGAGACTGGTGCGAGTGATCATAACGGGCGCTGCTGGTTTCATCGGCAGCAATCTGACCGAACAGTTGCTAAGTGAAGGGCATGAGGTGGTCGGGGTCGACAATTTCGACGATTATTACTCCGGCAAGACGATGTTCCTGGAACGGAGCAGTGACAACCCCAGCTTCTCCATGGTCCGGGGGGACATCCTGGACCTTGAGCTTATGAAAAAGACGATGATGGGGGCGGACGTGGTCGTCCACCTGGCCGCCCAGGCCGGCGTACGGTTTTCCGTCAAGGACCCCCTCAAGTCCCACATGGTCAACGTGGTGGGTACTCTGAACGTGCTCCTGGCCTCCCTTGAGGGAGGGGTCAAGCGCGTGGTGAACTCATCATCCTCGTCGGTCTACGGCAACATCGGCCGCCGCCCTGTCACCGAGATGGACCCCGTAAAGCCGGTGTCCCCCTATGCCACCAGCAAACTGGCTGCCGAGATTTATTGCCGGCAGTTCTATGAGCTGTATGGTCTGGACACGGTCTCCCTGAGGTATTTCACCGTCTACGGTCCGCGCCAGAGGCCCGATATGGCTATCCGTATATTCACCGAGCGCATCCTCAAGGGGCTATCCCCGCAGATATACGGTGACGGGGAGCAGAGCAGGGACTTCACGTACGTCGGCGATGTCGTGGCCGCCATCCGTTCCGCCATGACCGCGCCGGACCTCAAGGGAGCGGCCATCAACATCTGCGGCGGGAAGCCCATCACCGTGAACCGCCTGGTGCAGGAGCTGCAGGACGTCTGCGGGCGTAGGGACCTCGATCCGGAATATCTCCCTGCTCAGCCCGGGGACGTCGACCACACCTGGGGGGACCCTGCGCTGGCCATGAAGCTTCTCCGGTGGAAGGCCAGGACGAGCACCAAGGAAGGGCTCAGGAAGTACGTGGAATGGTACCGGGGCAGCGAGGAGCGTAGGACCGTTCTAGGGGCCGGTTCATCGTCCGGAACGTCCATCGCCATGGCGATCTCTGAACCGCTGCACCGCCCTGGGACCGGAAGCTCGTCCAACGTTGCGTGAGGTAGCTGAAATGGCTGAACGAAGGCATGGCCGGTTCAAGGAGACCGTGATCTCCTGGAGCCCCTTGAAGAAGAGCTTGTTCATCCTGGCCGTCGGCATCATCGTGTACGGCACGGTCATCGTCCTTGACAGCTCAGTCATTTCACAGTTGTCCGGCACGGAGAACATGCACTCTGACATCGAGGCGTACCGTGCCCGGACATCAACGATACTGGGGGGCGGGCTCCTGTATACGGATGTCCATACTGAGACGCCTCCCCTGATCAATTACCTCCTAGTGCCGGCCCAGCTGCTAGGCGGATCGGACCATATCTGGGTCTACTCTGCGTACTTCTCCGTCTTCGGTATATTGAGCGGCCTACTGATGTATCTGACCCTTCGAAGGTTTGATGATTCAATTGCGTTCGCAATGGGATTGCTGTTCATCTTATCTCCCTTCGGTTTTCTTGAAGGAGGTCTGGCGAACGACGAAACGATAGTAGCGTTCACGGTCATCGTCCCGGCCCTGCTCATGGTCCTAGAGCGCAGCCGGTTTGCCTCTCTTGCCATCGGTCTCGGCATATGGACAAAGATGTGGGCCATACTTTTAGCTCCTGTTCACTTTCTGCAATTGCGCTCCTGGAAGGAACGTTTGCTGGTGATCGGAATAATCGCCGGAGTATCCATCGCCGTGGCCACGCCCTTCCTTTTATTGGCCGGTGACGAGTTCACTTGGTTCCTGCAGTACTATTTCATCGGGAACTCCGAGCGAAAGAACGAGGGGCTCAGCGCGCACATGTTCTTAGAACTAGGTGGTCTCGAGATCCCCAATCTGGTGTCGCTCGCTGTGGTGCTCATCGGTTTGCTGTTCGCCTACCTCTACGCATACAAGAGGGGTCTAGGGAAATGGGAGAGTATGACCCTCGCCGTGGTCGTGTTCTTTGCTCTTTATCCCAAGATGCATGGTGGATACTACCTAATCCCGGTAGCGTTCCTTCTGGCATGGGGGGCAGAGAATTGGAAGATTGCCGCTAGATGTTTCCTGCTCTATATCCCGGTCACGCTAGCTGTGGCCTTAGCGCCCCCGATGGTGCCTGGGGACGCCCTTATCCATTTTGAAGGTTCGTGGATCTTTGGCCTGGTGTCTGCACTGGCTGCTAGCGCGATGCTGCTGGAGGCCACGTACACGGTGATGAAGAACAGGTCCTTCATCACCAGGGCCATCGAGGAGGAGAGTTCGCGAGGGTCGCCGGGTGGGCCCATGGGTTCTTCCATCTCCGGGGCCGCAGGCCTTGATGGAGAAAACGCTTGAACTATGAATGCTCGTTGATCGGTGGCAAGATGCTCAATGGGTCATACGGGGCACTCTCTCGACACCACGAGCGTCACGGTGGCCTTGATGCCGGGGACGGCGCGGAGCTTCCTGATGATGATCCCCTCTAGGCCATCCATCGTCTCGGCGGAGAGCTTGGCCACAATATCGTAGACGCCGTACACGAGGGCGACGTTCTCCACCCCCTGCAGGCGACACATCTGCTCGGCCACGCTGTCCTCCTTGCCGACGTCACAACTTACCAGCACAATGGCGGCAGGCATGCTATATCATTGGCAGCAGGAGGTAAAAAGATGAGCGCCGCTCATTTAACGTCCTGCGTTGCCGTTCCCGACGTGACCATTGACGGCGCCGTCCTGAAAAGGGGAGCCGCCCCGGCGCGAGGGCGGTCGAGGAAGCAATCGCTCCGGAGAGCGATGCGCGTGGCATCCACCAGGATCGCCAGGCCGACCAGGAGGGTTGCCAGGCCTATCCATGCGAACGGCGCCGACACGGTGCCGTCGTTTATTGTGAACTCCAGGGCCTGGGCGACGGACAGCGGTATATACATGCCGAGGATGCGCAGCAGCACCCTGCGATCTTCGGCCGCCCACACCACCAGGAAGCTGAACGGTATGACGAAGTAGCTCAGTCTGATCATGGGATATATGCATAGGAATGCCACCGTCACCACCAGGCATGAGCGCCAGACGTCCAGCTTTCGCCTCCAGCAATACCAGTAGGAGGCAATGAGCGCGGCTGTGGTGATCAAAGCGCCCACGCTTCCGGGGACCACTATCCCGACGGCGCTGAGCAGCCCCACGACGGACATGCCGGCCCCGCCGTCATTGTCGCCCAGCATGTAGTAGGTCGGGAACTGCAGGAACTCGATCGGACATATGGCCAGGAAGGGGAGCGCCACCACCAGCGAGATGAGGGTCGCCAGTCCGATATGGCGGAGGCGCTGTTTCCGGTCGGAGAGCTTGATGAACATGATCGGGTAAAGGATGATGGAGAGGAACTTGGTCCAGAATCCAAGAATGACGCCCGCGGTCGCTCCCTTGAGGTTCCCTCTGAGGAACAGCAACACGGGAAAGATGAACAGGAACGCCACTATGGGCTCGTCCTGCACGCCCAGGGTCGAGTCCACAATGAGGAAGGGGCTCAGGAGCAGCAGGGCCGCGGCGATGAACGCCAAATGGTCGTTCCATTCCCTCAGGACTAGGTAGGTGGACAAGGACGAGAGAAGCGCGAAGAGGGAGAACCAGATCTCGTAGGCCCACCACTCGCCTCCCGCCAGCTGTGGTGGCAGAAAAAGATAGTTGATGAGCGGCGGCGACTCGACAGGGAACGAGCCATACGGAACGTCTCGATATATCATGCCTCCATTTAGAATGAGCCGGGCCCTCTCCTGGAAGATGGACAGGTCGGAGGAGTTGGCGAAGTTCTGGTCGATGAACGAACGCAGCAGCAAGCCGTCCATGAGGATGAGGCCGCCGTAGATCAGGACCGATATGAGGAGCAGTGTCAATAACCGCCGGCGGGGGGTTAGATTGCCCAGTTTGGCGTTCAGACGCGACCAGCGGCCGTCCTTTATTATAGTCCTCGTTTCAGCTTCCATGCCGCCCCCATGCCTCCGGTACGCCTGCATCGGCCATGCGGCGGCGTCGATTTAGTGTTTTCTCCGCTCAGTCGGCAATGATCTCCCTGGCCGTTACCCCCACCTCTTCCATGCTGGACAGCTGGATGTCTGGGTGGGCGAACACCCCGAGATGCTGGTCCACGGCGCTCAGTACGGCCTCGGGAACTATGACGATGACCTCCACGCCCCGGTCGATAAGGTCATTGTAGTCCTGTACGGCGTCGCGGTTCTTCCAGGAGCGCTCCGTCTCCAGAAATTCGCATCTGACCAGGTTGCCGGAGCTGTCGTGATAATGAATGGCGCACCAGTCGTCCATGATCTCCGGACTTGCCACCAGTTCACTGTCCTCCATCATGCTTGCCATTCTCTCTTCGAGTGCATGCTGCAGGTCTATCATGGGGCGTCAGGTGTTGAGCGAGGAGTATAACAACATTTCGGTCTATTAAAGCGTCACGGGAACAGATCGCGAGCAGTTTCGGCCTGGCCGAGGACGCACTTTTATCACTATTAACGACAATGGGGCGCCGTCCGACGCAAGAGCGGCGGGGATGGGAATGACTGGAATAGACCTCGACGAGCCTCAGGAGATAATATCGTTCATCGTGCTGGGAGAGCCATCGCCCGAAGGCAGCACACGCTCGTTCTACATTCCCAAGCTGAACAGGACCGTCACGACACATCAGAACCAGACCCGGCTCAATGCCTGGCGGAACCGGGTAGCCACCGAGGCCCAGAACGTCCTTTTCGAACGTGAATGGACCTCCGACCGCGCCTCGGCATACACGCTGGATGTGGATTTCGTTCTCCCGAGGCCGCCCTCTGTGCCGCCCCACCGCCGCATACGGCCGACGGTAAAACCGGACATAGATAAGTTGGTAAGGGCGATCAACGACGCTCTTACCGGGATCCTGTTCCCGGACGACTGCCAGGTCGTCTCGATCAGGGTGACCAAGGATTATGAGGGCGAGCGGCGTCCGGGCGCCTATCTTCGCGTGTGCAGGTATCAGAACGTCTTTGATAAGAGGAAAAAGGCAAAGAAGAAGGTCGCGGATGACGACCTCCTCTTCGATCCCCGGGACGACTGATCACGCCTGGGTGACGAGGCTCCTTTTTACGTACGAGCCGATCAGCAGCGAAGCGGGATACAGCACTTCCTCTTCCATCTGCGCGTGCAGCAGAAGCATGTCCGCGAACTTGACATGCTCCTCCAGGCCGGCGGACTCGGCCGCGGCTTGAAGGGACTCGAGCGCGATGGCGATCTGCACGTGCTCCTCCAACATTCTCGGCAGCTCCTCCCTCAGCTGGTCGGTGAGCTCAATGATCCTCTCCGGACGTTCTACCTTGCCCTCTCCGGATAGCGATAGCGAACCCAGCTGGGGGAGGGCGAACTCCTCCTCCCTATGGAAATGGGGCATCAGCAGATCGAACACGACCTGGGCCGCCTCGCCGACCTCTCCCGGCGTGGCCATTGCCCGCTCCAGCATGGACAGCAGCTCCTCGTGCTCCTTCCTCAACGATATTGGGATCCTCATCAAACTTCCTCGGTGAAGGATGGGAGCAGGAAGGAGATAATATATGGCTAGAAGAAAGAGAAAGGGATGAAAAAGGTTTCAGGGGACCAGCCTGATGCGGTCCCGTGGAAATAGTATCGCTTCTCGTATGTTCGGTAGGTCCAGCATCTTCTGGACGAGCCGCTCGATGCCAAGCCCCCAGCCCCCGTGCGGGGGCATTCCGAACCTGAATGCCTCGAGGTAGAAGTTGAACGCGGCGGGATCAAGCCCCTTCTTCTCCATCCTGGCCACCAGGCGGTCGTAGCGGTGCTCCCTCTGCCCGCCCGAGGAGATCTCCTGGCCCTTGTAGTCCAGGTCAAAGGAGTAGGAGTATGGCGTTCCGTCCTTCTCCATGATGTAGAACGGCTTGGCCTCCTCAGGATACTCCTCTATCCAGTACATCTCGTTACCCTGGCGGGCCATGACCTCTCCGAGAAGTTTCTCGCCCTCGGTGCCGAGGTCCTCCCCAAGCGCCAGTTTCATTCCCTCGTCATTGACCATCTCCACGGCGTCCTGGTACGCGATGATGGGGTATGGCGCCTTGGGCAGGGAGACGTTCGCGCCCAGCAGCTCGAGCTGCTTCTGGCACCGTTCTATCACGCCGCCGATGACCGCCTGCGTGCATCCCTCGATCATCCTCTGAACGTCCCTCTGCGAGTCGATATAGGCCATCTCGCCGTCGAAGGAGATGAACTCCGAAACATGTCGGACGGTGTCCGACGGTTCGGCGCGGAACGCCGGTCCGATCTCGAAGACCCGGTCCAGCCCGGTGGACATGAGCATCTGCTTGTACAGCTGGGGGGACTGCGCGAGATAGGCGGTCTTATCGAAGTAGCGAAGCTCGAACAGCGTGGCGCCCCCCTCCGCCCCCGAGGCCACCAGCTTTGGCGTGAAGATCTCCACGAAGCCGTTGTCGACGAGATACTGGTCGATGAGGGCAAGCACCGTGGACTTTATCTCGAACACCGCGCGGGCCTCCGGCTTGCGGAGATCCATGAAGCGGTGGTCGAACCGGGTGTCTGGTTCCACGTTAACTTTGTCGATGACGCCCATGGGCAACGGAACGGCAGCGGCCGAGAGGACCTCAAGGCGGGTGGGGAGCACCTCGACCCCGCCCTTGGCCTGCTCGGAGGCCTTGGCGGTACCGGTCACACGCACGACGGATTCACGGGAGAGCGAGGCCATGATCTCCATGACCTCGGGTGCCGTCCTTTTCTTGGGGGCGGTGACCTGGACGATCCCGTATCGGTCGCGAAGCTGCAGAAATGAAATGCCTCCCAGGTTCCTTACGTCCTGGGCCCAGCCCTGGACCACCACCTCGCTGTCGGCGTCGGCGGGGGTGAGGCTCATGGAGGTTCGGTTCTTTACCTCGCTCATTTGAACACCGGGGCTGGGATGGCTGGAAGGATATAATAATTTAGGTGAGCCGGCGCCTAAAGTGGCGACATTGGACGCTTGCGATCGACCTTCTCCCGACTGGAAAGAGTAATATCGCTCCCCTTGCCAATTGCACCCTCATGATCAAGATCGAGATCGATCGCGATGGCTGCATCCAGTGCGGCGTATGCTACGAGGATGAATGCCCCGACATCTTCGGCGAGAGCGATGACGGCACCTCGGAGATAGTCGAGCAGTATCGCGTGGGCGGAGACCTTGCCAAGGGGGAGGCCCCCGACAGCATGGCCGAATGCGCCAACAGGGCCGCCGACGCCTGCCCGGT
>DAGU01000098.1:12180-14375 GCA_002498285.1 Methanomassiliicoccus sp. UBA386
CGGATCGAAGATCGTCATGCGCCCCACGAGGAAACTCGGCGATGGCAGCGACCAATGGCGGAGCCTGTCGCCTCGCTCGCCGCCGACGAACGCCAATCCAAACCGCTTATATCCAACCTCTACTATCGGCGCTCGCAACAGCCATACGGGTCGCAACTGGCCCTCTGCGTTGCTAAGTATTTATATGGCAAGCATTATTTCGAGATTATAGCTCAGGGGAAATGGAATGTCTGACAGAGTTACTGTATCAGTCATAAAGGCAGATGTTGGATCGGTCGGCGGACATGCAAGGCCTCACCCGCTCATGATGCGGAAGTGCGATGAGCGCCTCGCCGACGGCCTCTCTGCCGGTATAATCAACGACTACTATGTCACCAGGGTGGGAGACGACATCAATCTGTTCCTGACCCACAACCGTGGCGAGAACAACAAGGACATCCACGGTCTGGCCTGGGAGGCCTTCATGGAGGCGACCAAGATCGCCAAGTCCATGAAGCTCTACGCCGCCGGCCAGGACCTGCTGACCGACGCTTTCTCCGGAAATGTCCGCGGTGCGGGTCCGGGAGCGGCGGAGATGGAGTTCAAGGAGCGCGGCGCCGAGCCCATGGTGTTCTTCATGGCCGACAAGACCGAGCCTTCCTCGTACTCGTTGCCGTTGTGCAGGACCTTCATGGACCCCTTCACCACGACCGGGCTGGTCATCGACCCCCGTGCCCACGAGGGTTTCAAGTTCGAGATCGTGGACGTGTGCGACTCCAAGAAGGTCGTCATGTCCTCGCCCGATGAGACGTATGACATGCTTACCTTGCTGGGCGACACCACCCGCTATGCCATCAAGCGCATCTGGAGCAAGCGCGACGACATCGGCATAGGCGCGGTCGTATCGACCGAGAAGCTGAACATCTCCGCCGGCAAGTACGTGGGCAAGGACGACCCGGTCTGCGTCGTCCGCTGCCAGAGCGGCCTGCCCGCCGTAGGCGAGGTCCTCCAGCCATACATGTTCCCGTCACTGGTGGCGGGCTGGATGCGCGGCTCCCACTACGGCGGATGGTATCCATGCTCGGTCGAGGACTCCGACCCCGTGTTCTTCGACGGCCCGCCCCGCATCGTGGCGCTGGGCATGATGGTCAGCAACGGCAAGCTGCAGGGTCTTGAGGACCCCAGCTCCAAGCCCGGCGTCCACATCCCAGTGGACTACTTCAAGGGAAGCTGCTGGGACGAGGCCCGCAAGGGAGCGGTCAAGGCCTCTATCTACATGCGGAGGCACGGGCCGTTCATGCCTGCCGTGCTCGGCCCGGAGGAGATGGAGTACACCACCCGGCCGGCCGTCCTGAGCAAGCTCAAGGAAAGGATGGAGAAGCTTGACTGATCTCCGCACGCCAGCGGTCATCGTCAACTTCAAGGCCTATTCCGAGGTGGAGGGCGACAAGGCCCTTCGCCTCGCCCAAACCTGTCAGGAAGTGGCCGAAAGGACGGGCGTCGGCATAGGGGTCTGTCCGCCGGCCACGGCCATCGCGAAGATCGCCTCTGCGGTCGATGTGCCCGTGTTCGCGCAGCACGTCGATCCTTGCAAACCGGGAGCGGCCACCGGGCGTTTGACAGCCCAGCTGCTCAGGGGCGCGGGCGCCGCGGGGACGTTGATAAACCACTCGGAGAGGCGACTGCGACTGGCTGACATCGGCGCGGCCGTGGACATGTGCCGCTCCAACCAGCTAACGACGGTCGTCTGCACCGACACCGCGAGCACATCGGCAGCGGCGGCATCGCTGCGTCCCGACCTCATCGCCGTTGAGCCCCCAGAGCTCATCGGCGGTGACATATCGGTCACGGATGCCCAGCCGGAGGTCATAGAGAACACCGTCACGGCGGTCCGCCGCATAGACGATGGCATCAAGGTCCTGTGCGGAGCCGGCATCAAGACCGGACGGGACGTGAAGCGAGCAGTGGAACTGGGCGCGTATGGGGTGCTGCTCGCCTCCGGCGTGGTCAAGGCCGCCGACCCGGTCGCCGTGCTCGCCGACCTGGTGCAATACCTATAAGCGGCCTAACTGTAGCCGCATCGGCTTTCATGCCGGGCGCTGGTCCCAGGGCTGGATGAGAGGCTTATTCCTCCTGGCCCTGTTGGTCCTTCTACTCCCCACCACCCAGCCTGGCCTCTCGTCCATTTCCGACGGGCTGGAGGTACAAACCCTTTT
>DAGU01000098.1:14568-15460 GCA_002498285.1 Methanomassiliicoccus sp. UBA386
GCTCGCCGTCCGAACACATCATCATGGAATCCCGCGGGGGCATGGTGGACCTTAGCGGATGGTATCTTGCGGATGGGGAGGGGACCGTAACGGTGGTCAACGCCTCGATGGCGGACGGCGAACGCCTGGGCCTGGCCGCGGATCCCGAGATGTTCGTGAAGCTGCATCCCGACGTCAGGTTCCTGAGCATCGCTTCGGAGGATGTCCGCCGCACCGGCCGCTTTACGCTGGCCGATGCAGGCGATTGCGTCAAGCTTTTCGATGCCGCCAGCGTTCTACGTGACAGCCTGTACTATGGCAAGACGGCCGATGAACTGGAAGGCTGGACCGGAACCCCGGTGATGCAGCTGACCAGAGGACACGCAGCGGTCCGCACCGGCCCGGACACAGATGCCGCGGAGGACTGGACCGTGCGGCCGCCTGCAAGGAGCGCCGTGGTCGAAAGGTCCTTCCAAGCGACCGTGGAGCCCTTCACCGCCCCGGAGGAGGCCAGGGACCGCATCCTTAGGGAGATCTCGTTCGCCTCGTCATCCATCAAGGCCGCCGTCTATGAGCTATCGGATGTCCTCATCGTTTCGGCCCTTTGCGACCGGGCCCGAACGGGAGTCGACGTTCAAATGCTGGTAGAGGGCCAACCCGTCTCCGGCATAGATGAGCGATGCTCCTCCGCTCTAAGCGCCCTCAAGAACGCCGGCTGCGATGTCAAGGTGCTCTCCTCCCTCAACGGATACAAACGATACGATTACCTCCACTGCAAGTACCTCGTGGCCGATCAGCGGCGCACGCTGGTCATGTCGGAGAACTGGGCGAACGGTTTGGTCCAGAACCGGGGATGGGGGGCCGTGTGCGACGACCGCCAACTGGCCATGCATCTAGCGTCCGTGTTCGATCA
>DAGU01000098.1:15699-16276 GCA_002498285.1 Methanomassiliicoccus sp. UBA386
TGCAATACATCGAACTGATACGCTCCGCTGAAGATCGGCTCCTCCTCCAGGCGCTGTACATCGAAGAGGATTGGATCTCGAAGGAAAGCCTTCTGTCGGAAGTGGCGCTGGCCGCGGCGCGAGGCGTCCAGGTCCGCGTTCTGCTGGATTCGGCATGGTCGTACAAGGAGAACGCCCTGGTGGCCGAGCGCCTGAACGAGGCGGCCCGACGGGGCGGCTGGGACCTGGAGGCCAAGATAGTATCGAAGTATCACGAATTCGGCATCGTCCACAACAAGGGCATGGTCATCGATGACATCGCCGTGGTATCGTCGCTCAATTGGTGCGATTCCGCGCTGCGGGACAATCGCGAGGTGGGACTGGCCATTGCATCAGACGGGGTTAGTGACTACTTCGCCACGGTCTTCTGGAGCGACTGGTGCGACGATCCGTATCCTCCAGAGCTCACCCTTCCATGGTATGAATGCATCGTGGAGGAGAACGTCCCGGTGGTGATCGACGCCTCCAACGCCTCGGATGCGTCGGGAATAGCTCGCGTGGAGTTCGACCTGGGCGGCGACGGCACGGTGGACTGGAC
>DAGU01000098.1:16579-16911 GCA_002498285.1 Methanomassiliicoccus sp. UBA386
ATTATTTTACTGGAAAAAGATTATGCACAAGCGGAGCAATTGAGATGATGGTGTATCTCAGGGGATTCTCCGAAGCCGACCTCGCAAACGTATACGAGCTGGCGTGCCAGACGTTGAGCGAACGGTATGATCCCGGCATATTCACATCGATATCCTCCTCATGGCCGGAAGGCTCCATCGTGGTCGAGTCCGCCCATGGCATCAAGGCCTTCCTGCTTGGAGCGATGACCTCCCCCGTTCAGTCCCGGGTGCTCATGCTGGCCGTCAGCCCCGAGCTGCGGAGGAGGGGAGTGGGGACCATGCTCATGAACCGGTTCATGGAGGCCAGCAGC
>DAGU01000098.1:17148-20942 GCA_002498285.1 Methanomassiliicoccus sp. UBA386
TATCAGATGCAGCGGTGGCTGTGAGCTCAGTGATACGCCTGATCGTCCCGTAGATGCTCGTTCCAGAAGTAGTAGGGCGATTTCTCCTTCTGTGCTGAAGTGATGTCTGTGCCCAGGCCCCGCATGTACGAGCCGTAGCGCGCTTTGATCTGCTCCTCTACTGGACGGCTGCGGCGCACCGCCGCGGCGACGTGCTTCTCGTCGATGATGGGATCGGACATCGAGACCGCCAGATCGCCGGCCGAGCGGACCAGGCCGCCCAGCTCTCGAAGCCGCAGTGTCAGAGACCCATCGCGGCCATCCAACACCTTGGCGCGCTGCCTTGCCTCCTTGATGATGGCATCCACCGCTGCCATGTTGGCATGCGGGATGCGCCCGTCGGTGACGATCTCCTGGGCCACGAACTGGGCCAGCAGGGCGCGGTTGGCCTTAGAGTCCTCCATGGCCGTCTCGACCAGGACCTCGTACCCGTCCCCGCTTATGCGGGAGCGAAGCGGAGAAAGCACCTGCTCCAGGTCCTGGATGTTGCACGCGGCCACCAGGATGAAATCGGCCGGCACGCCGTCCACCCGGACCGAGGCGCCGGCCGACTGCGGGTTCCGTCCGGCGATGGGGAAGCGCCTCTCCTGCATGGCCGTCAGGATGAAACGCTGCGTGGCGCCCAGATGAGATATCTCGTCAAGGAACAGCACGCCCTGATGCGCTTCATGTATGGCGCCGGGGACCACCCTCTCGAAGGGGGGCGTGCCCAGCTGTCCGTGGCCGCCGAAGGGGTCGTGGCGAACGTCGCCTAGCAGTTCCGTCTCCGATGCGCCGGTCGAAAGGACGAAGGGGTTGCGGTCCAGGGGCACGATCACCTTGCGGGGATTGAGCTTCTCCATCTCCCTCTTCCGCTCCAGGGCCTTCTGGTCGAGCACGCGGATCATGTTGCCGCTGCGCTCGAACACCACCACCTCCTCCTTGTCGAACCGCTTGCGGGTGGTGGTGACCCGCTCCTTCCCGGTGGGGAAGGGGGCGGCCCCCGCCATGGACTCCATCAGGCCGCCCAGGATGTCCCCGAAGGGGTTGCCGGCCTGGGGGCCCAGGTCGATCTTGGCCTTCTCGCAGCTGGGGCAGAAGCGCTCCGACGGCGAGGAATATGCGCCGCAGTTGCGGCACCGGTAGCCGAGCCGCTCCGCCACGTTGGCGGGGGCCGCCTCCGGCTGAATGAGCTCCCCCTCTGCGGAGCCTTTAGACTCCCTCTCGCGGAGGACCTCCGCCTCGCCCCTCACCTCCACCAGCGGCCGTTCGGGGTTCTCCGGGTTGTGTACCACCCGGACCTCCTCTGTCGGTCGGGGAAGATGGAGGGCGAGGGCCTGCGCGATCATCGACTTGCCCGTTCCCGGAGGGCCCACCAGCAGAAGATGCCTCCTCTGCTTGGCGGCGATCCGGGCCAGTTCCACCGCTTCATCCTGGCCGATGACCCGCTTGAGCGGGTCCGCCGGTATTAGGATGTCGTCGGTGGTGGAGAGGCCGCGCAGGTCGGTCTCCCGGGACAGGTCGATCTTCTCACTCATTGGCCCTCACTCGTTAAGGTCGTCCTTGGACCAAACGTCCACCGACGCAGGCTGCTTGGCGATGTTTCCCATCTTGGTGCCCACGATGGTGGCGATCTTCTTGTCGGAGGCGATGTCGAGTATGCGCTGGGTGACGATTCCGTCGAACACCACGGCGGCCACGCCAGTGGCGTCGGCCTTGAGGGTGTTGACCAGCTCACGCACCGGGACCTCCTTCAGGACATTCATGTCGCTCCCCAGGATCTTGGCCTTGGAGGTGGAGCCGAGCTCGTTGATCATCGTCCTGAACCTGACCTGGGCATCGGAGAGGTGTTTGCTCGGGGCCTCCTCGAACGGCTCCGGCTCCGCCTCGGCGGCCATTGGCTCCGGCTCGGCGACCGCTGGTACGGGTTCGCGCTCCCTCTCGCGCTCCCTCTCATGCCTGCGGGGCTCCCTCTTCTCGCGGGGCTCGCGGTGGGGCTTCTCCGCCTTCTCGACATGGCGCTCGGGCTTCTCCGGCTCCGGCTCGGGGCGCTCCCTCTCCACCGTCAGGCCGTACATCTCCATGTACTGCTCGCCGGGGATCTTGTTGCGCAGGCATTTCATGATCTGCTTCTGGGTGAGCTCCTCGACCTCCATGCCGCGCGGCGCCCTGGCCACGAAATCCACCTCGGCCACCTGGAACAGCTCGCGCAGGATGAGCTCGCCGCCGCGGTCGCCGTCCACGAAAGCGGTGATGACCCTCTCCCTGGATAGGTCGGCGATGCTGCGCGGGACGTTGGTGCCCTCCACGGCGATGGCGTTCTTTATGCCCGACTTGAGCAGGTTAAGGACATCGGAGCGGCCCTCCACCACAATGATGGCGTCGCTGTCCTGAACGTTGGGGCCAGCGGGCAGGTGCTCCTTGCCGTAGTGGATGATCTCCTCCACCTGGACGGACTGCCTCACACTTTCGGTGAGATCGATGCCGGAGGTCTTGGACTGCTTGATAAGCTCGGTGAGAAGGTCCCTGGCCCTGTCGATGATCTTCTGCCTCTTGGAGACCCTGACGTCCTCGATGCTCAGGATGTTGATCTTGGCCTTGCACGGACCGACGCGGTCGATGGTCTCCAGCGCTGAGGCTAGGATGACCGTCTCCACCTGATCGAGGCTGGAGGGGATGAGGACCTCGCCTTCCGACTTCCCCTGCTTGGAGCTGACCTCCACCTCGATGCGGCCTATGCGGCCGCTCTTCTGAAGGTCCCTGAGGTCAAGCTCATCGCCGAGGAGCCCCTCGGTCTGACCGAAAATTGCACCGACCACGTCAGGCTTCTCGACGATGCCATCAGCTTGAAGCCTCGCTTTGATCATGTACTTGGTAGTGCTAGGATCGATGTTCATATTGTACACCTCTTCATGTTGTCATGAAACGGTCACCTAGGGCCAGGATAACGATGGCACTATCACTATGTACGGTCGGAGCCCAGCCGCCTGCTGTGCTCGACCCGCGACTGTTGTCGGGTTAAACCTCCCGTCAGTGAACGGGATGAGATGGTGAGAGTGAACATGAAATCAGTCTAGGAGTAAACCGTTTCGGCCCAATAGGGGGAAACGGTGATTAAATACCTTTCGTCGAGAAAGCACCGTTGGCCAAGACTCGGTAATGTACCGTTATCGGTCGAGAACGTCAACCGCCCGATGCCACCCGCACCGCTCTTATGACGTCGTCGTCGCTCAGGGGCTCGTCGATCGGTATCGGTATATTATCTCGGAGGATAAGATAGGAGTCGGGAGGGAGGCATAGGGCCTCCAACGCCTCCATGGGGGATGACGCCTCGATCTCCCTGCGCTCCTTGTCGATAATGACGGTGATCATGGCATTGCCCTTCACGCCCGAACATCGGGGCGCACCCTCTGCATGTGAAGGATATAGATGAAGGTTGCCTTGGCCCGTCGGGCAGGACGCGATGGCCATGGCTTGGAACAAGCCTTTTATACGGGTGCGCCTCTGCCATCCTCGGGCCGAGGTAGTCTAGTCCGGTAAGGCGGTGGTCTCGAAAGGACCGAGATCTCCGAGCTAACCACTGGCGGTTCACGCCACGGGAGTTCAAATCTCTCCCTCGGCGCCATATTTCTCCCATCGCCGCTCATGGACCCATGGGGCCGTACTTGATGACGCCTTTTCCCATCACCCTGTCCTGCAGCCGGTTGGCGAACGCCTCCATGTCTGCCTGGAAGGACGCTCCGAACCGCTCTTCCATGAACCTCTGCGCCTCCTCG
>DAGU01000098.1:21152-22389 GCA_002498285.1 Methanomassiliicoccus sp. UBA386
CCAGCCCCTTCTCTATGGCATCGGCATATGCCTTGGCCTCCCGATGCTCGGCCACCAGGTCGTCGACCTGCTCCCTGAGGCGTTCCTCGCCTGGCGGGGCGGAGGGGAACAGGAACCTCTCCTCCTTGCCGTGGTGGTACTGGTCCATGAACCTCTGCAGGAAATCGGCCGCTTCCGGAAGCGCGTCGCGGTGCTGCTCCCAGGTGTCGTTCTCCGCAATGTCGCCCAGAACGTCCAGCACCTGGCGGAGGATGCCGTGGTCATATGACAGAAGGGTCGTGAAGATCTGCATGGATGCCAGTCGGCTCGCCGCATACTTATCGCTTTCCGGTCCTCGAGGTTAGGAATGTGGGATGGGATGCAGGACAAGATCTCCTTCGATATCCTCCATTTCCCGGACCGTGCGACCGTCAGGGCCGATCTCCGATACCTTCACGCGCACGCAGGAGGCGGGGCGGCCCTGGAGGAAGTCGCACAGCATCCTCTCCATGAACGCGCGCACCTCCAGCACCTGTTCGTCGGTGTCGGCCCTGAAGTTCAGCGAGATGTTGAAGAGCGGCACATCGTCACCATGACCTTGGCTGAGCATCGCTTATTTAGTTCCATGCCCGCACCGACTCGCCCACTCCTTGTCAGGCGCCTCGGACATGCTCCCTGAGCGGAAGCCCTGCAGGTCCGCGGTGACGTATACGAAGCCCAGGCGCTTCAGCCTCTCGACGACCTCATCGCGCATATCGACGAGAGCGGGGATGTCGTCCCTCGGCACCTCGATCCGGGCCACCGCGCCGTGGTGCCTCACCCTGACGTTCATGAAGCCGAGGTTTTTCAGCGCATGCTCCGCCTCTCCCGCCATGTGAAGCGCTTCCTCCGTGATCTCCTGTCCGAACGGGATCCTGGTAGCCAGGCATGGGCTGGACGGTCGGTCGGCCGACGGCACCGTGAGCTTTCTGGCCAGCTCCCTCACGTCCTCCTTGTTCAGTCCCGCCTCCTGCAACGGCGAGCGGATGCCCAGTTCGCTCAGCGCTCGGCGGCCGGGGCGGTCCTCTTCCAGATCGTCAGCGTGGCTGCCGTCTATCACCGTATCGATCCCGCGCTCCCTGGCAGCCTTTATGATGGCGGTGAAGATGAGCTTCTTGCACAAATAGCAGCGGTCCCGGGGATTGCGTCGGAACTCCGGATCGTTCAAAGGATCGGAGCGAACGATGAGCGCTTCCACACCGATGGAGCGGGCGACCCG
>DAGU01000098.1:22560-24643 GCA_002498285.1 Methanomassiliicoccus sp. UBA386
TCCCTGGCCAGCCGGGCAAGGAGGGCGCTGTCCACCCCGCCGGAATAGGCGACCGCCACCCTGCCCATCGAGCGGAGCATCGCTCTAAGATGCTCCAGCTTCTCTTCGCTCACGCCTCGCCATATGGCGGCGGGAGTATTATTGTTTGGTCGGCCACAATGAAAAAATAACAACATCGCATACGCTACGGCGATGAGCGTCAGGGATGTCTTGGAAAAGCACCGGAAGGGCGAACTAGATGCCTCCGAGGCGGAGAGGCTGCTCCGCCTGGATTATGTCCGCAGGATCGGGGAGCACACGCTCTTCGACACCCGGCGTGCGGAGCGGAAGGGCGTTCCGGAGATCATATATGGAGAGAGCAAGAGCGCCGACACCATTGCGGACATCATCGAGGGCGCTATGGCCGAACGGGACGTCCTTCTTGTCTCCAGGGCGTCCATCAAGCAGTTCAACGGCGTCCGCGCCAGGATCCCCGACGCGACATACGAGGACAAGGCCAGGATGATCGTCCTGGACCGGAGGAAGGATCGGAAAACGGAAGGCCTCATCGGCCTTCTGGCGGCAGGCAGCTCGGACATCGCGGCGGCCGAGGAGGCCAGGGTGGTGGCCGAGGCGATGGGCTGCCGGGTGATGACCGCCTACGATGTTGGCATAGCCGCCTTCCACCGCTTCATCGGGCCGCTCCACGACATGCTGGAGAAGGGCGTCGATGCCCTGGTGGTCGTGGCCGGCATGGAGGGCGCCCTCGCCTCTGTGGTATCCTCGCTGGCCGACGTCCCGGTCATCGGCGTCCCCACCTCGGTCGGCTACGGCGTCGGAGAGGGGGGCAGAGCGGCGCTGGCCTCGATGCTGCAGTCCTGCTCGCCCGGCCTGGTGACGGTCAACATCGACAATGGGGTGGGGGCAGGCATCACCGCCGCCCTCATAAGTATTAGATGCAGGCGCTCCCAACATTAAGGGCGGTCCTATGGCGGTGACGGTAGGTAGGGCGGACAACAGGAGGGCGGCCGATCTGTTCTACGATCTGGCCCTGGCCATGGAGCTCCAGGGGGAGCGGTGGAGGGCCAACAGCTATCTGAAGGCGGCCAGGAGCATTGAGGAGCTGACGGAGAACCTCCGCTCGGTCAGCGAACGCGGGGAGCTGCGCCGCATCGAAGGGGTGGGGGAGAGCATCGAGGCCAAGGTGGAGGAGTTCCTGCGCACCGGGCGCATCGAGGCGCTTGAGAGCGTCCGAGGACTGCTTCCGGAGGACCTTGAACTGCTGAGGGGCGTCCCCTCGCTGGGGACGCGTCGCCTGGCTGACCTCGACCTCCTGCTGGGCGTCCGCTCGGTCGATGATCTTCTGCGCGCCATCTACGAAGGCCGCCTGTCCGAGCTGCCCGAGTTCGGCGAAGAGGTGGAACGGCGTACGCTGGAGCACCTCGTCTGGCGGCGGGAGGAGGCCGCCGAGGTGCCGGCGCCGTTCGCCATGCGCTCGGCCCATATGATCATTGATTTCCTACGCCCCTCGCCCGGCCTGGAGCGTCTGGAGCTGACCGGCCCGCTGCGCCGCAGGGTGCCGGCGGTGGCCAACATAATGCTGCTGTTCTCCTCGCCCGCCCCGGACGACATCATCGCCCGCTTCGGCCTGTGCCCGGAGGTCACGGAACTTCTGATGGTGGACAGGCAGCAGGCGCTGGGAAAAACGACCTCGGGGGCGGTGTGCATGCTGCGCGCCGTTGCCCATGAAACGTTCGGCCTGGAGCTGCTGAGGACCACGGGGCCGGAGAGCTACGTGAGGGAGATCGAGAGAAGCATGCGCGAGAAGAGCGTTCGCTTCAGCGCCCACCGGCCGGCGGTTACCGAGGGGGATGTGCTCGCGGCGGTGCAAGCGCCCATGGTCAGGCCTGAGATGAGGGGCCTGCCTAATGCGAAAACATCACCCGATGACCTCAGGGGCGACCTCCACGTCCGCGCCACGTCCTATGACGGCGGCATGAGGGTCCTGGAGATGGCCGCCGCGGCCAAGGACCTGGGGCACGAGTACATATGCCTCTGCGACCACCTGGGAGGCCGCAGGATGGACCCGGCCGCGCTGGAGCAG
>DAGU01000098.1:24961-27199 GCA_002498285.1 Methanomassiliicoccus sp. UBA386
CTCATGGACGTCCTGGGACATCCGACCGGCAGGGTGATCGGGCTTCGGGAAGGGGTCCAGATCGACCTCGGTGAGGTCTCCCAGGCCGCCGTCGATGCCGGTGTTGCGCTGGAGATGAGCGCTTACCCCGACCGCATGGACCTCGACGCCGAGACGGTCCGCTCGCTCGACGCCGCTCCGCTCATCATCCTCGGCACCGAGGCCGCGTTCCCCAACGAACTGACCTACTGGGAGTGGGCCGAGGCAGCGGCGGAGCAGTCGGGCCTGCCGCCCGAGCGGATCATGAACACCAGACCTGCCGAGCAGCTCAAGGGACGCCGTTGGAGAAGATGAGGTAGATGCAATGAGCATTTTCGCCCGCATGAACAAGGACCGGACGATCGTCATTCGCCCCATGAGAACGGGGGACATAGAGCGCGTGAGGGAGGTCGGGCAGATAGCCTGGTCCGACCTGGCAATGCAGGACATCGGGCGTCGCTTCCGTTATCCGAAGCGTTCGGAGAAGCTTATCGAGTCATACATGGCCATTGAGCCGGAGGGATGTCTGGTCGCCGAGATGGACGGATCCATAGTCGGTTCGGCGTTCTGCCACGTATGGGGCGGCGTGGGCTGGATCGGCCCCCTGGAGGTCCTTCCGGACCATCAGAACACAGGCGTGGGCAAGGCCCTTCTATCGGCCTGCGAGCGACATCTCTCCGAAAGGGGCTGCGACATCATCGGCCTGGAGACCATGTCCCACCTGCCCAAGAACCTGCACTTCTATCTGACGTCCGGTTATGTCCCCACGTCGGTGGTGCTGATCATGGAGAAGCGCATGCTCGGCGATGAGATGCATACGCAGTTCGTGGAGGACATAGACGTCTCCGGTCTGCCATCGGTCCTTGGCGACGTTGCCAGGCTGGGCCGGGAAGTGTCGCCCTCCCTCGATTATACGGACGAGGCGAGGATGGCGGTGGAGAGGCGAATGGGCCGACTGTTCGTATCCAAACGCGACGGCGAGGTCGTCGGCTTCGCCATATTGCACACGTATCAGAAGGGAGAGGAGGCTCGGTACTCATCGATCAAGGCGCTGATAGTCGATCCGGGCCGTTCCGATCAGAAGGAGATCTTCGACGCTCTTCTTGACCGATGCGAGCAGGCCTCCGCGTCCATGGGAAAGGACCACGTCCTGGTCCGCCTATCGGCGTTGTCGCCGGAGCTTTACCAGCATATGTTGTCCCGCTCCTACCTGCTAAAGGGCGCCAACGTAAGGATGGTCAAGAAAGGGATCTACGAGGAGAATGGCAAATACCACATAACCTCTTGGGCGGGATGATCGCCCGGCTGGGAGCCATGGTGGATCTGAAAAAATGATATTGGAGCGGTGATCAACTGAAGGTAGCTATCGCAGGAGCGGGGATGTCGGGTGCGTACCTGCACCGTTTGTTGAAAGAAGAGGGCGTTCGGTCGGACATCTATGACATCGACCGCCGCACCCGATGCGGTCTCCATCCCTGCGCCTGGGGCGCGACCCCCACCTCCGAGGTGAGGCGCCTCGTGTCCCGATTCCTCGAGCCGTCAGAATATGAGCTGCAGCAGTTCAACAGCATCAACATCGAAGGCCTGGACATACCGGCCGACCTGCTTACCATCGACAAGCCGCGTCTCATCAACGATCTGCTGGACGGCGCGGAGGTCCGCCTGCAGCCGTTCGACCCGAGCGATTACGACCGCGTGATCGATGCCACCGGCGAAGCGCGCGCCTACCTGGGGCCGGCCTCCGGGCCGCAGTTCCTCGCCCCCTGCAGCCAGTTCCGCGTGAGGACGGAGGAGGAGCTGGACATGTCCATCAAGATCTCCTCGATAGGCTACGAGTGGTGCTTCCCCGTGGGCAACAACGAATACCACCTGGGCTTCGGGAACTTGAAGGCTGACGCCTCGGAGTTCAGACCGTCGGCCACTGCTGCCGTGGAGAACGGAAAGGTTTTATGCCGCTGCCGCTCCAAGGTGCGCTTATCGTCGCCTCACGCCACCCAGCCTTTCGTGTCCGGCAACGTCGTCGGCGTCGGAGAGAGCATTGGCGTCGTGGCCCCGCTGGCGGCCGACGGCATCGTTTACGCGATGCAGACCGCGGAGATGCTCATGGAGCGGTGGGACGATCCCGGGCGCTACGCTGCCGATATCCTGAGCAAGTATGATTGGATGGGGAAGGAGAGGCGGGGGCTGAACCGCCTGTATGCCGGCAAGATGCCCATGATC
>DAGU01000012.1:0-19384 GCA_002498285.1 Methanomassiliicoccus sp. UBA386
TCCCGAGCAAAACATTTAAAATATTGTAGCAGTTTCCAGGCAAGCACAAAGCCCCGTAGTGTAGCGGTCAATCATGTGGGACTCTGGATCCTGCGACGGCAGTTCGAATCTGCCCGGGGCTACTCTTCTCCTTCATCTAAGAAGGTCCTTGGCCTCCAGATGCTCCTCGCCAGCGGCCAGTTCTTGGAAGTACTGCTCGCCGTCCAGAGGGCCCCTGGCGAACAGAAGGTCGCCCTCCATGAGCAGGGTGTCGCGGTCCGGCCCGTAGATGTAGCGGCGACCACGTCGGATCGCGATGATGTACATCCCGCTGTTGGTGGCCAGCCTCACCGCGCCCAGCGTGCTTCCGGCCAGGTCGGAGGACGGATGCACCGTGGCCGTCGTGATTATGACGTCCGAGTCCCTCAAGGACAGTTCGATGACCGGATGGAGCGGCAGGTCGGAGCGCACCACCTGCGCTATCTTGAGCGCCGCGTAGGATATGTCCCTAACCGACTTCGACATCCTGATGATGGCCAGGGCCTTGGGGGAGTCGCGGTCCTCTATGGCCCGCTTGATCGCTAGTTCCTCGATCTCGTCCCCCAGCTCGTCCATCCGCCCGTGCAGCTGGATGACCTCCTCGGCGATATCCTGGTTATCATAGAGAAGAGATGAGTAGGCCAGGTCCACCATCAGTTCGGAGGTGTCCTTGATCTCCAGCAGCATGTCCTCTAGGCCCATGTTCATTCCTCCTCCGGATACTCCGGCCACTTCTCCTCGCCGCACGCGAAGCGCTTCAGCCTCTCGTAGCCGTCCTCGGTGCCTCTTACGATCAGAACGTCCCCACCCTTCATCCGAAGCGTCTCTTCAGGATCGTATATCCAGCGGATGCCTCTCTTCACGGCAATGATGCGCATGCCTGTCTCCGCCTCCACGCTCATGTCCGCGATGGTGCGGCCCTTCATGTCCGATCTCTCGGACAGGGTCAGCAGGTGGATCTTCTCCTCGGCGTTCTTTAGCACCAGGGATAGGAAGGGAGTGGGCGACGGCCCGATCTCCAGCAGGTCGACCATGTCCCCCGCGGCGCGGGAGATTATAGCGGCCGCCTCGGCGACCTCCAGCAGCCCCGACAGCATGGTGGCGTCCTCCTTGTTGCGAGCGGCCAGCATGGCGCGGACCTTTATCTCGTGATTCAGAAGGCCCACCCGGGACTCCAGATGCTGCACCTCCTGTCCGATCTCCTGGCTGTCGAATATGAGGGATGCGTAAGCGAGGTCCACCACCACCTCGGATATGTCCTTCATCTCGGTGAGGAGCTCCCGGACCGTTAACCTACTCGCCTCGCCCGCCTCATCCGACCGCATATGCTTCCCCTCCCACGCGAGAACATAAGAGAGTGGGGACCATGCGATCGTGGAACCGATGTCTTGGTCTATTACCCATTACTATCCGGGCAGGATGCCCCTCCGTCCGGCTAATTGCCAAATGACATATATTTACATAACGAATGAGAGAACGCCCACGAGCTTGTTCACGGGATGGATTGCCCTAAATGTTATATGTCGCTATCCCGGTGCGGCCTAAGCCATTACACTACCGCCCTACGGCGTGCAAGTTCTGGCAACAGATCTGCCTCCCAGGAGGCAGTTGACCGCATCGGCCCGGGATGTCGTTCGATTCGTCCTTGACCATAGGTGCCGGTCGATCGCACCAAGACAGGATTGGTGCAAGGGCCGCATTGATACATCTCCGGAGGCTCAGGCGTTAGCGACGCCGACCTCAGGATCCCGCGACCGAGGTCGTGGGAGTGTCAAATTTGGTTGGCCTTCTCCGTCCCCGCCGCCTGACCAAAATAAAAATAACGGTGGTGGGATACCATGGCAGGGTGAGTTGATGGCTAGGAGGGCGGGATCTTTCTTTTCAAGGAACAGGTCGGTGTTCTCTCTCGGCCTGGTGGCCCTGATGATCTCCTCCCTCGGAGATCTACTGGCCGGCGCCACCCTGGGCTTCATGACCGACACTTTGGACCTGCTGCCGGGCCTGATGATCCTCATACCTCCAGCCATCGGCATGAGGGGCAATATATTCGGGGCGTTGGGCAGCCGGCTGGGAACGGCCATGCACATGGGCACCTTCGAGGTCTCCTTACGCCCCCGTTCGATCCTGCGCCAGAACATGGAGTCATCCCTGATCCTGACGCTGATAATGTCCCTCCTCATGGGAATCCTGGCCAAGATAGTGGCCGATCTTTTCGGAACGCCCAGCATATCAATGCAGGACTTCGTGTTCATCTCGGTGCTGGGGGGCGTGCTGGCCGGGCTCATCCTCTTCGTGATAAACGTTGCAGTGGCAAGGGCCGGCTTCAAGAGGAACTGGGATGTGGACAACATCTCGGCGCCGCTCATCACCGCGGCGGGGGACATAGTGACGCTGCCCATGCTGTTCCTGGCCGCCATCATGGTGCTGGATGCCCCACCGATCCTCATCGACATCTTTTTCGCGCTGTTCATCGCCGCCACCCTGGCGCTGACCTTCCTGCTTTTCCGCAAGGGGCAAAAGGCGGTTAAGCGGGTGGTCCGCCATAGCTTCCCGGTGCTTACCCTGTGCGTGGCGCTGGACCTCGTGGCAGGCCTTACCATAGACCACCAGCTGGAGAGCCTGGTAGCCCTCCCCGCGCTCCTGGTCCTCATACCTCCTTTCCTGGAGGACGCCAACGCCCTGGGAGGCATCCTCACCTCCAGGTTCACCACCCTGCTGCACATGGGTCAAATGGAACCGGCGGGCGTCCCGGGGGCAGCGGCCAGGGAGAACTTCGCCATAACCTATGTGTTCGCCCTATGGGTGTTCACCCTGGTGGGCGTGTCGTCCTACGCGGTGGCCTGGGCCATGGGTCTTAGCTCCCCGCCCCTGTGGGACATGGTGGCCCTCACCCTGGTGGCTGGCCTGATGACAGTGACGGTCCTCAACATCGTCGCCTACTACGTGGCGGTGATGACCTATCGCATGAACCTCGATCCCGACGATCACTCGATCCCCCTGACCTCGTCGGCGGTGGACATGATCGGCTCGTTCGCCCTCATCGGCACCATTCTGCTTATGGGGCTGGGATAAGCGAACGACAACCTTTTACGCTCTAGTCCGTTCCACTTGTGAGTGAGCGTCCATGATAGATAGGAATGCCGTCATCGAACTGCTTGAGCACTATGACCTTGACAAAGTGAAGATCGGCGTCATCGGCTCCCATTCCGCCCTTGACACCTGCGACGGTGCGGTGGAAGAGGGATTCCGCACCCTGGCGGTATGCCAGGAAGGAAGGGACACCCCCTACTCCCGTTACTTCAAGACGCAGCGTGATCTGTCGGGAAAGCTCCGCCGGGGCATGGTGGACGAGGTGATGCTCCTTCCCCGGTTCAAGGATGTCATGAAGGAGGAGAACATGGAGAGGCTGCGCTCCCAGAACGTTCTCTTCATACCTAACCGCTCCTTCACCTCATACGTCTCCATGGACGCCGTGGAGGACGACTTCATGGTCCCGCTCGTCGGGTCACGCAACCTGTTGCGCAGTGAGGACCGCGGCGGCCCCCGGGACTATTATTGGCTGCTGGAGAAGGCCAACCTGCCGTCTCCGCGCAAGATCACCGACCCCAAGGACATCAACTCCCTGAGCATCATCAAGCTGCATCATGCCAAGAAGAAGCTGGAAAGGGGCTTCTTCACCTGTGCCTCGTACCAGGAGTACAAGGAGAAGGCGGCGGCGCTGCTCCAGCAGGGGGTCATCGACCAGGAGTGCCTCGATACCGCCCGGATGGAGGAGTACATCATCGGGCCTGTGTTCAATCTGGACTTCTTCTACTCCCCTCTCGAGAGGGAGGGGGAGAAGGTCGAGCTGCTGGGCGTTGATTGGAGGTTCGAGAGCTCGCTGGACGGGCATGTACGCATCCCCGCCCTGCAGCAGATGACCCTGAACGAGGAGCAGCGCATACCCGAGTATACCGTGTGCGGGCACAACTCCGCCACCATCCGGGAGTCGCTGCTGGAGAGCGCCTTCGAGCTGGCCGAGAGGTTCGTGGCCGCGGCCAGGGAGCATTTCTCCCCCGGCATCATCGGACCGTTCTGCCTGCAGACCTGCGTGGACAAGGACCTGAACTTCTACATCTACGACGTGGCGCCCCGCATCGGCGGAGGGACCAATGTCCACATGAACGTGGGCCATGCGTACGGCAACTCGCTGTGGAGGACCAACGTTTCCACCGGCCGCAGGCTGGCCATGGAGGTCCGGCGGGCCGTGGAGGAGGACCGCCTCAGTGAGATCATCACCTGATGCGGCATGTGGCGCCTGGTAGACTCCGGCTGGAAGGGCGCGGCCTACACCGCCGCGGCCGATGAGGCCATCCTCACCGCCCGGGCCGAGGGCTCGGCCCCCAGCACCCTCCATCTGTACCGTCGCGACGCCCCGGCGATATCCATAGGCTACTTTCAGAAGGTCCGGGAGTGCGTCGATCTCGTCGTGGCGAAGGAGGAGAACATCTCCCTGGTCCGCCGCATGTCAGGCGGCAGCGCGATTTATTCGGACCGGGGGCAGCTGACATATTGCATCGTTGCCGATGAGCATGATCTCCCTGGTACCGCGGAGGATGTGTTCGAGAGCGTGTGCGGCGCGCTGATCGATGCGCTGTCGACGTTCGGCATCGAGGCCGAGCATCACCGGCCTAACGACGTCCTCGTCCGTGGGAGAAAGATCTCGGGCAGCGCGCAGGTGCGTCGCCTCGGATGCATAGCGCAGCACGGAACCATTCTCGTGGACACCGACCTCGGGCTGATGAGCAGGGCCCTGCTCTCGGCCAAGAGGCCCAGGGACGGCATGACCACCATGGCCCTGGAGCTGGGCCAGGCGCCGCCCATGGAGGATGTCGCCAGAGCGGTGGTGGACGCATTCCGCAGAACGTTCGGCGTGACGATGGCAGAAGGCCGCCTGACCGAACGCGAAAGTGGAGAGATCGATCACCTGCTAGAGACGAAGTATTCTACCGAGCGCCACACCTTCCAGAGGTGAACGCTCAGAAGGTGCTCAGGTCCAGGTACGCGATCTTGCGGTCCTCGGCCAAAAAGTTCAGCTTCCTGTGAAGCAGGAGCGAGGGAACGTTGTCCGGCGAGATGGATGAATGCACCACCGTGGCCCCCTGCTTCTTGCTCTCCTCGGCCAGGCGGCGCATCAGCAGATACCCGATGCCCATGCGGCGGAACTCCTGGTCCACGCCGATGTTCTCGACCCACGCCACCTTCTCGATGCCATCGATCCACGGGATCACCTGGGCGAAGATGAAGCCCACCACCTTGTCGCCTTCCTTGGCCACGAAGGACAGGCCGCCATCGCGGTAATGGGAGAAGGAGCCGCTGGCCGAAGCCCCCAGCTTCTGCCTGACCTCCTGGTCGAAGTCCTCCCACTTCTTCTCCATGATCTGCTCCACGTACTCGCGTATGCATGCCAGCTCCAGCATGCGCACCGATACGCGGTCCTCGTCGGTGAGCGGGACGATCTTCACCTACATCTCCTCCGGGGCGCTCAGTCCGAGCGTGTTCAGCGCGTTGGCCAGAACGATGCGGGTCGCCTCTACCAGCGCCAGACGGGCGTTCTTCATCTCCTCCCCCTTGAGCACTGGCACGTAGGTGTAGAACTGATTGAACGCCGACGCCACATCGTGGCAGTACACCGGCAGGAGATGTATGCGGGCCTTCTCCCCCGCCTCCTCGATGACCGACGGGAACCTGGCCAGCTCCTTGATGAGCTTGGCCTCGTAATCGTTGGTGAGCACCGACGGATCGGCCGAGCGGTCGAAGTCGCCCGCCTTGCGCAGGATGCTGCACGCCCTGGCATGAGCATACTGCACGAACGGCGCTGAATTCCCTTCGAAGTTCATCGCCTCCTCCCACTTGAAGACCAGCTGCTTCTCCGGCTGCACGCGCACGATGTTGTAGCGGACGGCCCCTCGCCCAATGTTACGGGCGATCTCCTTCATCTTCTCCTCCGGAAGGTCGTCGCGGCGCTTGCGGACCTCCTCCATGGCGCGCTCCTCGGCCTCCTCGATGAGGTCGTCGAGATACACCACCACCCCCTTGCGGGTGGACATCCGTCCCTCCGGCAGGGAGACGAAGGAGTAGAAGATGCATTCCGGCGCGCGGTCCTTGCCGAGGAACCTCAGGGCGTTGGCCAGCTGGGCCTGTCCCAGCTTCTGGTCCTCGCCCAGGATGTTGATGGCCCGGTCGGCGCGGCCGAACTTGTTCAGGTGATAGGCGATGTCCCTGGTGGTGTATAGCGTGGTGCCGTCTGAACGGGTGAAGAAGAACTTGGTCCCCCGTCCATGGATGCCGCAGCCCTCCAGGTCGAGATATAGCGCGCCTTTGTCCTCGCGGCACACTGCGCACTTGCTCAGCTCTTCCACCACCTGACGGGCCACGCCGTTCTTTATGAAGTCCGACTCCCAGGTGAAGCGGTCTATCTGCACGTTGATGGCCTTGAGGCTCTGCACGATCCCATCCAGCATCATGCTGGCGGTCCTGCGGACGGTATCGATGACCTCGGCGTCCCCGGCCTCGAAACGGACCAGCATGTCGGCTACCTGCTTGGCCACCTCCGAGTCCGCCTCCATCATCTGGTTGGCCTTGCGGTAGAAGGGCACCAGGCGATGGTCGGCCTTGTCGCGGTCGACGGCGTCCACCTCCGACGGATCGATGTGCTCCAACCCCCAGGCAAGCAGCACCACCTGCTTGCCGACATCATTCACCAGATATTCCGTGGTGACGTCGTAGCCACACGCCCGCATGCACCTGGCCAGAGTGTCGCCGATGATGGGGTTGCGCGCCCTGCCCACGTGGATCGGTCCGGTGGGATTGACGGAAGTGTGCTCCAGCAGCACCTTTTCCGGCTTGTCCTGCCCGCGACCGTAGTCGGGCCCCTCGCCCAGAACGGCGCGGACGGTGGAGGCGGCCAGCGCTGCCTTGTCCACATTGAAGTTCAGATAGCCGTTCTCAGCCCAGGCCCTCGATACCAATTTCATGGCCGGCAGTTTGCCTGCCGCCTCCTGGGCGATGGCGACCGGCGCCTTGCGCAGGACCTTGGCCAGGGGGAAGCACGGGATGGCCAGGTCGGCGATGCCGGTAGACGGCGTCTCGATATCGAATGCCGCCTCAACTCCCATGGAGCGGAACGCCTCCTCGGCTGCGCTCTTTGCTTCAGAACGGAACTGGCTCATGGGGTCCATTACATCACTCCGGTAGTGAACCTTAGTATGGCGGCGAAGCCTCCGAAGGCCTTCATGAGCATCTCGCCCTCCTCGGAGTCCACAGAAAGCAGCTCGACCGTCGTTCCGACCTTCTCCGCCTCCTCATAGAAGTCGTCGATGATGTCCTTGCTCTCGATTATCTCGGGAGATGAGTCGGGGCAGTTGGGGCACTTGACGTCCTCCTCCCTGGCAACGGTGACCTCGCCCGAGTTGCCGCAGGAGCATTGGTACTTCACCCGCACCTTCCTCAGCCCCTCGGACAGCAGCAATATGTCCACCGCTCCGATCTCAAGGGCTTTTCGGACCTGTTGCTCGCCGTATGTCGAGAGGCCGCCGTCGGTCTTCCTGATCTCCTCCAGCAGGCGCTGCATGAGCTGCTTCTCCCTCATCAGGTCCAGCTCCTGCAGCGAGTCCTTGGCCTTCTCCACCAGCTCCTTCAGGCCATACTCGTCCGTGTAGCCTGTGTCGAAGGTGTCGATGAGCTTCTTCTGTATCTCATGATGGAGGTAGCCCTCCTTGACGAAGAATTCCTTGGTGGCGCCCGGCCCCCCGATGAGGACCCCTTTCAGGTCCGGCTCGTTGAGGAAGGTCTCCGAGGCCACCTCACCGACCTTCTTGAAGAACTCATGGGCGGCGATCTCGATGAGCCGCTCGAAACGGACCGAGGATTGCCCCCCTCGGCTGTGCTTGGACGGCACCAGCGAGGGGAAGTTCTTGACCGGAACTATCCTCTTGCCCTTCAAAAGGCCGATGGTGGCCTCCGCCCGGTCGACGACCACCAGTCCGAAGGTCTTCTTCTCGTCGAGCATGTCCCACAGCTTCTCGGTGTAGAACTCGGAGTCGCATCGGTACATGAACGTCGTTATCGGCTCCGGCGGCTCCAGTGTGAACTGGACCTGCTTGGTCTGGTCGCCCACCGTGGCGACCTCGCCCACGAAGAAGATCAGGCCGTTCGCTGGCGGCGTCTTGAAGTACTTAAGGCGGGCAAGGATGGACTCCAGGGCACCGCTGACGGCCTTGTTGGTCCTCTTGCTCTTGATGTTCTGTGATTGCGAGAGCTCGCTCCGCAGATAGTTAGCGACATCGAAGATCTGCTTTTCCGGGGGTATGTACACTGACACGAGCTCGGTACCGCGCCCCTTGAGGTCCCGGATCTCCTCCAGCGCGCGCTTGAAATCGTACCTGCGTTTTTCCATCATACTGTCATTAACGGCCTCAACCTGAGCCATGATAATTACAACCCTGATTCTGCGCTCATCTCTAAATAAAGGGCTCTAATAAAGCTTTGCTAGTTTAGCCCAGGGATAGCGGCGCGAGGTGGAGTGGACGCGTCGGGGATGGATCGGCGGTCGTCTCAGGGAGCTTATCCACATGGCCTGATGTATCAAAGGGCCTGATGAGCGACCTCATTTGGGCGCCATGCGACCAGGTGGCTCAGAAAATATTCCACGATCCCTAGACCGTCTTCCAAGCGTTCAGACCGAACATCCTCGCCCTGAGCAGGGGGGATGAGATCAACATGTTCCTCCTGGCCAAGGTAGTGGAGTGCGAGGACCTCGACAAGAGAGGTTCAACATCACCGGGCAGATACGCACCTTAATCGGCCTGGGGCAGGACATGCTCCTCACATCGTACATGAATGACCGGCAGAAAGGTCCACAGAGGCCTGCCCGCTTAGGACGGAGGACCCATATCGCATCGTTGCCGAGAGCGATAATGTCATCGCGCTTGTAGGCGCAAGGTACATGGACTGGCCTTCCCCAGCAAGACATAGAACGGTCCCCAGGCGCGTCTTGGCTCCGGAAGAGAGCATCTTCAATGCCATGGGCCCATGCGATCGACCATACGAGGACGCTTCAGCTCTTGAACCCATTCTATGGAGGTCGCCGCGGCCGGGCGAACGGTGACATCACACGGTGAGAGCATGAACAAGGTCTTTGACCAAAGAGCCGAAGAATACGATAGGTGGTTCGATGAGCACCCAGCGATTTACCTCTCGGAGCTGAACGCGCTGCGGATGGCCGCGTGCCATGGCATCGGTCTGGAGATGGGTGTGGGAACAGGGCGGTTCGCCATGCCTCTGGGGGTAAGTCCGGCATAGATCCATCGCCCCCCATGCTCTCGCTCGCCCGCCGAAGGGGGTCGAGGTCATTAGGGGGGTTGCCGAGCGCCTGCCCTTCAGTGGCAGTTCGTCCGATCTCGTGCTCTTCATGACCTCGCTCTGCTACCTAAACGACCCTTGGAAGGCAATGGCCGAGGCCAGAAGGGTCGTCCGGGGCCACGGCCGGATCATCATAGGGTTCGTTGATCGGGCGAGCCCATTGGGCCGGGAATATGTCGAAAGAGTGAGGCATGACCCATTCTACCAGGACGCTCGGTTCTACTCCGCTGCAGAGGTGAAAGAGCTGCTATGCCAGGCCGGCGACGGGCCGTTGGAGTGCTTTCAGACGATCTTCGACGACCCGGGGAAGATGACCGCTCCCGATCCCGCCGTCGAGGGGCACGGCAAGGGACTCTTGGCGGTCATGTCGATCGAGCCTCGGAGCGGGATAGGGGAGTAAGGCAGCTCGTAGCTTGTGATGCGGCCAGACGGTGGCGGCGGACGGCCGCATCGGCCATCGATCACGATGAGTCGAGTTCCAGGCCGACGTTGGCCGCAACACTGGATCCAATGCATCTGCCGGGATCGAGATGTGTCGATAATAGCTAGATCCAGACACATCGCGGCGATAAGTCGAACGCTGGTTCATCATGGCCGAGGGCCGCGCCCCGGCTATCGCTCCAACGCCCCATATGATGACCAGGCATCCTCTCCCAGGGCAAGGGTTATGAAGGGCAATTTCATTGCTGGCGGCATGGATCGGGTGGTCATCTCCCTGGGAGGCTCCATCATCATCCCGGGCGACCGGGACGGAGAATTCTTGAAGCGCTTCGCGTCCCTTCTGAGGGAGCTATCCAAGGAAAAAGAGCTGTTCGTGGTGTGTGGAGGAGGAAAGACCGCCCGCATATACATCAACATAGGGAGGGAGCTCAACGGCTCCGAATGGCAGCTCGACGAGATGGGCATCATGGCCACCCGGCTCAACGCCCGCCTGCTGCAGCTAGCCCTCGGGGACCTGGCCGAGCAGACCGTCCCATGCACGGTGGAGGAGGCTGCCGGGCAGGCCGGCCGAGGAGGGATCGTGGTCATGGGGGGGACGACCCCGGGCCACACCACCGATGGGGTGTCCGCTTCATTGGCCGAAGCGGTGGGAGCGACCAGGATAGTCAATGCCACCTCGGTGGACGCGGTATACTCGGCCGACCCCAGGAAGGACGCTTCCGCGGAGAGGTACTCCAGACTATCGTTCCAGCAGCTGAAGGACCTGCTGGGGGACGACCACGGCGCCGGAGCGTCGGGCGTGTTCGACCCCATGGGGGCGTCCATCGTGATGCGTTGCCGCATTCCGGTGATGGTCGTCGCCGGCAGGGACCTCGATGAGATGTCCAAGGCGGTGCAGGGCCTGCCCATCAAGGGCACGGTCATCGACGGCTGATGCGGGAATAATGTTATCTCCCCCCGGCGGGATTAATGGACGTATAAACGAGGAGTGAACATGGCCGACGATAATGAGAAGCAGTGCAAGCGCCTTGGCAACTTGAAGGACACCGTCAGCGCGGAGGAGGCGGTGGAGGAGATGGGGTGCCGCATGGGTAACTATATCCCAAGCAACCTGGCCCACATCAAGAAGCACAATCCCGAGCTAGCTGTGGTGATAAAGGAGCTGGACCGCATAATGGTGGAGGACGGCGCCCTGGACCGCAAGACCAAGCGCCTCATCGCACTGGCCTGCGTGGCGGTAAGGATGTGCGAGGATTGCATCTATCCCCAGGCAAAGGTCGCCGCCAACTACGGCGCCACCAAGGAGGAGATCGTAGAGGCCATGCATGTGGCCGTGGTGATCGGGGGCGTTCCGTCCTGGTCCATCGCCAAGAAGGGCCTGACACAGGTGTTCAATGAGCTTGATGGCACCCAGGATGTCGTCCGGGAGAACACTCCAGGCGGCACGGCAGACACCGGCAAGGGGTGCCTTGGCGGCCGGCGCGAGTGAACGCGCTCGTTACAAACTCTCAAGGTCGGAGCTGTCCACCGTCTCCCCTCCCAGGTCCCGGACCAGGGACGAGACCATGGTGGCCTCCGACCGCTTCATCGATTTTCTGTGGACGTAGGCAGTAGTGGTTCCGCTGGCCTCCATGGCCATGGCGATGCTGCGACGAAGCGAATCGGCATCGGCGAGATCCATGGCGTACGAGGGAAGCATATGCCCGAACGATATGCGGCGGGACAGCGCGACCTCGCTGAACCTGGGGGCATAGTGCCCGCCCCCAATGCCGATCGCAATTGGATTGCCCTCCACCGTTACGTCCAGGAGGCTCCTGGCGAGGACGGCGGCCGCCTCCTTGTCCTCCCAGCACTGCTCGTCGCTGCCGATCTCCACGAACAGGGTCGGTCGCGACAGCAGAGGGCCGTGATGGGTGACCTCGAAAACCACGTCGTGCGGCAGCCCCTCCGCTTCCTTCTTGACCCGCCTGAGCAGGGAGGTCATGAGGTCCGGCGCCGCCGGCGTCAGCGTTCTTTCCCTGCCTCCAAATTCGGCCCCGTTCCAGTTTCCGATAGGGTGGACCGTCAGGGACGGTCTTCCGGAGGCCGCGCGGTGCTTGGACAGGAACACGACCTCGTCCACCCTCCGTCCCAGCGCCTTCTCCGCCTCCAGGTCGATGCCCTCGGCATGGATGTGGAGCGCGTCGATCGATATCATCCAGAGATCCCCTAGACGCAGGACGGGACGCCCTTGGAAGTCGCCCTCCTCCGTCCAATCGGCCGATGCACGCAACGTCTCGGCGATGTTCGCGCTGGCCACGTCCTTCAGGCTGCATACCATCAATCTCATCCAGTTCACCGCGGGCAAACGGGCGAACTGTGACCGCCATATTTATTTTGCTCCGCTTCGGAGGGATTCAGCGGGCTTGCGACGCCCAGTATTATTGTTATCAAAGTATACGGTTAGCTACATACTTTTTATAGGCTCCCGGAGGATTCGCTCAGCATGCCCGGCACCCTCACCGTGGGCGAGAGGATAGTCCTTCATCTCGGACAGTACAGCAAATACCTGGACAGCTACGATGCGCCGCTGGACGTTAGCCAGGACGGCATAGCCACCGCCCTGCGCATCTCGCGGGCGCACGCCGCCATAGAGCTGAAGAAGCTCAAGGAGAACGGGGAGGTGCTGGAGAAGCTCGTCCACATCAAGAGAGGCAAGACCAAGCGCAAGGTGTACTTCCTCACCCCCGCAGGCGAGGAACGGGCGTCCAAGGTGAGGCAGTTCGCCGAGAGCGAGGGAATCGAGGTGCGGGCGTTCCTGGACCTCAAGAAGTGCAAGGGTCCGGAGCTATGGGCCAGCCTGGATGAGCCGTCCCGCGAGGTGCTGGGACAGGCAGGGGTGTTCCGCAGGCCGTTCCGCCGCGATGCTCTGCCGGAGACGACTATCTCGCTGCTTCCGGTGGACCCGGATGGCATGGTGGACCTTCCCGAGGCGCTTAAGGAGTACAGCGCCACGGTGGCGAGCGAGGATCAATTGCGCCGCTATCACAGCTTTGCCGCCGACTATTGGCTCCGTGAGGGGGACTACCGCGAGCGCCTATATCACCTGGTCGGCGCGGGGCGGGGCAAGGAGGCCGAGATGCTCCTGTCGTCCAAAGCGAGTGTGTTGCTTGCCAACGCCGATCAGGACCTTCATTCCATATTCTCCTCGGTCCTCCCATCCGAGCGATACAGCGGTCGGGTGCTGTTCGCCCAGGCCCGCGCCGCCCTCCAAGCCGGCGAACTGGATGCCGCGCTCGACAGAGCGCGGGAGCTGCAGTCATCGACCATGCCAGAGGAGAGGATCAACGGCATCACCATGGAAGGCCTGGTGATGCGGGAGAAGGGCGAGCTGCCCCGCGCCTATGCTCTCCTGGACAGAGCAAGGGATGAGCTGCCTGAGACAAGCGTCCGTCTGGAATGCGAGATAGCCGAGACGCTCATGCGGGCGGAGCGGTTGCCCGAGGCAACGGGAGTGCTCGAGAACTTGCTGACCGGCGAGGTCAGGGAGGCTGACCAGCTTGAGCGCATCTTCTACCTGCTGGGGTTGGCATACCTGCGTTCCGGCATGGCCCAGGAGGCGGTGAGATCGTTCAGCAAGAGCCGCGGCGCCGCACGGGACAAAGAGAACGGTGAGATTTATCTGCGCCTCTCCGATGCCTACTCCCTCATGGGCATGGAGGAGAAAGCGGTGGAGTACGCGCAGCGCGCCAAGAGAACGCGCAAGCCGAACCTTGGAAGGTCTTGAAAATAATGCATGAAATGAAATAAGATTCTCCCCATTATCTTGTCCGGGAGGAGTAATAGTGGCAGTGGCGCTCACAGTAGGTGAACGCATCTTGTTCCACCTGCTGCAGTATACGAAATATCTTGATTCATTCGACGTGCCAATAGACATAACCCAGGATGGCATCGCCGCCGCATTGCGCATATCCCGCGCCCATGTCGCGCTGGAGCTCAAGAAACTGAAGAACGCAGGCGAAGTGAAGGAGCGCCTGTCGCATGTCAAGAGGGGCAGGACCAAGCGCAAGGTGTACTTCCTTACCATGGCTGGCGAGGCCAGGGCCCGGCAGATCAAATTGTACGCCAAGGAGAACGACATCGACCTGACCCCTTACCAGGACATCAGGAAGTGCAAGGGGCCGGAGCTGTGGAGCGTCCTGGACGAGAAGTTCAAGCCAGTGGTGGCCATGTCCTGCGTGTTTCGCAAGCCCTTCCGACGAGAGGTCCTGCCGGACATAGCCACTTCCCTGCTTCCGGTGGACGAGCGGGGGATGGTCGATCTGCCCAAGGAGCTGAAGGAGTACGTGCTCTCCGTCACGGACCCGGAGAAGGCCCGCGACTACCATAGCTTCGCCGCCGATTACTGGCTCCACTGGGACGACCTCAAGGAGGTCGTGTATCACCTGGTATGCGCCCGCCGCCACGCGGACGCCGAGGTCCTGGTGTTCAATCACGCCAACGAACTGCTGCTGTCGCCGGACGAGGAGCTGTTGGAGGCGGTCTCCAACATCCGCGACGTGAGCAAGGGATACGTCGGCACCCTGCGTTATGTGCAGGCGGAGACGGCCAGGAGGGTGGGGAGGCATGAGTATTGTCTCATCATATGCAAGGCCATGGAGACATCGAGCATTCCCTCGGAGCGTTTCGACGGCTATATGATCGAGGGGCTGAACTATATGGATCGCCAGGAGTGGGAGCTCGCCTACAGCGCCTTCATCCGCGCCCGCAACGTGTTCGACGGGCGCGTCAATGTCATGCTGGAGTGCAACATCGCAGAGGTCCTCATACGCAACAACGATTTTCACGAGCCCAAGGAGATCCTGCAGAGGCTGCTGCAGCAGCGCATCGAGAACCCTGAACATGAATCTCGGGCATACTTCCTCCTAGGGATCATCGCCATTCGGACCGGCGAGGATGATGAGGCCCTCCGAATGTTCCAGTTGTCGCGTGCGGCCATGAGGTCCAAGCAGGTTGAGCTGCTGAACAAGGTGTCCCAGATGTACTACGCCAACGGTATGAGGGACAAGTCCCTGGAGTTCGCCCTGAGGGCCAGTTCCCTCAAAGAATCGGGGACGTTCTGAGCATATCCACGTCACTTATGTAGAGGTCCCTCAGGTCCTTTAGGTCCCAGCGCAGCATGGCCAGCCGCTCGAAGCCCATGCCCCATGCCAGCACCGGGTACTTCACCCCGAAGGGAGCGGTGACCTCGGGGCGGAACACTCCCGCGCCCCCTAGCTCAAGCCAGCTGCCCTTGAACTCCACCTCGACCTCCAGCCCAGGCTCCACGTAAGGGAAATAGCCAGGGCGGAACCGGACGTTCTTGAACCCCATACGGCGGTAGAACTCCTTGATGATGCCACACAGCATGTCGAAAGAGGCGTTCTCCTCCATGATGATGCCTTCGATCTGGGTGAACTCCGGCAGGTGCGTGGCGTCGATGGCCTCTTTGCGGAACACCTTGCTGAGGGAGAAGACCTTCACCGGCGGCTCGGGGTGTCGCCACAGGTGCCTGATGGTGTTGACGGTGGTATGCGTTCTCAGCAACGCCCTCTCGGACTCCTGGCGGCACCATCTGTACCGCCACCCCTTGGAGCCCGTCTCACCGCCGGTCTCGTGCATCGCGCACACCCGCTCGATGATATCTTCATCCTCCAGCTCCATCCGGCAGGGGTTCTTGAGGTAGAAGGTGTCCTGGAGCTCCCGTGCCGGGTGGTCCTGCGGAGTGAACAGCGCGTCCATGTTCCAGAACGCCGGCTGCACGTACTCCTCGTCGATCTCGGTGAACCCCATATCCACGAATATGGCCCGTATCTCGTCGGCGATGCGCGTCAGAGGATGTTTCTTTCCTGGATACACGGCCGGGGCGAAGGTCCTCACGTCGTAGCGGCGGAGCTGCACGTCCTTCCACTTGCCCGTCTGGATAAGCTCCGGCGTCAGCTGGGCGACCTCGTCCCTGACCTCCAGCCCCATGGAGACCAGTTCCCGGCCGAGGTCGGTCAGCTCCATCGTTCTGGTGACCAGCAGCCTCTCGGACACGAGGTCCTGGCGGGAGCGGAGGGCGGCGATGACGGCCTTGTCCAGCGCGTCCTCGGACATTTCGCCACGGGCGAGCTGTTCCAGCACGACCTCGTCTGCCGTTGGGCGATCGAGGGCGGCGCGCCCGTCGTCCGTTAGGTGCAGAACGGTCCTGCCGTCGACCTTGGAGATGGTGGCGAGATTCTTCTTCCGCAACCACCCTAGAGCGATGGACGTCTCCTCCTTCGTCAGTTGGGCGGCGAGATCAGCCATTTCGCCATCCCCGCCCCTGCCGGCCAGCAGACAGATCGCCCGCCGCTCCGGAAGGCCGCGCTCCAAGACCGAGGCGTCCCTGATGGAGTACACCTTCCGCGCCACCTCGGAGATCTCCACAGCGCCCTTGGCCTGAAGCCAGGAGCCGGCGTTCATGACCTCCACCATCTGCGAGAAACCGCCCGCCTCGAACACCTGCTCAGGCGCGGCCTTCCCGTGCAGACGGTCCAGCGCGAGCAGCAGCTTCGATTCATTGGCGCTAAGCCCGGCAAGTATCTCCGAGGCGTTCATGAGGTAGCGTGAACGGCCGGCTAGTAATTATCCTTTCGCTGGGTATGGCGGCCCAGCGGGTCGATGCGACTCAGAGGAGTTTTGCCTCATCGCGGCGCTTGGCCGGCTTTATGTCCACCACCGGACTGCCGTCCAGGGCGTCCATGCCCTCCACCGTCAGGACGTTGCCGTTGACGGCCACGAGCTTCACCACCGTGGCGGCGATATGGTTCGGCCGCATCGGACTGCGTGATGCGAACACTCCCACCTCCGGGTTCCGGGGGTCGCCCCTCGGATGCACGCGCATCCGGACCTCATCCGTCCGATCGAAGAGATATAGGACAAGTATCTCGTCGCTCTCCTCGATCCTATAGAGGCCGTCCTGGTACTGCGGGAGCACCTCGATCTCGGCCCGGCCGCCCTCGTTGCTGACGACCCGGCCGATCGGGGCGATCTCCATCAGTCCCTCAGGATGAACTCGTCAATGCGGTCCTTGGCCTTCTCACGGGCATCCTGGTGCTTCTCGAGGAAGCTGGCCACCGCGTCGCCGAGGCTTTTCTTGCATTCGCCGCATAGCACCTCGCCTTTCTTGCATCGATCATACAGCTCGTCGAGCTTCTGGTCGTCCGGCTCGAACAGATAGAACTTGTACTTGAACACCGCGCAGACCTCGGGCTTTCCGCCGGTCTTCCTCTGCTCCTCGACCGTTACGGCGCCGCCGGTGAAGGCGGTGTTGATCTTCTTGCGCACCACCTTGGGCGGGTCGGTGGTGTATATCGTGCCGTTGGGCTGGGAGGATGACATCTTGTCCCCTCCGCTCAGTCCGGGGAACATCTTGTTGTGCAGCAGCGCCGGCTTGTAGTAGCCGAGCGATGGAGCGATGTCCCGAGCGACCCGGAAATGGGGGTCCTGGTCGATGCCGCATGGGATGAGACATGGCAGGTTGCGCCCGGCATGGGCGGAGCCCAGGAATGCCGGCGCCGCCTGGATGCTAGTATAGAAGATGCTCCCAATGTTGGTGCTGTTCTCGAACCCGAACACTGCCTTGGCCGTCGAGAATGTGACCTTCTTGGCCACCTGCAACGCGAGCGAATAGAGGTTGTGTATGTACTCGGTGTCGAGGAAGATCTTGGTCTTCCTTGGATCGAAGCCAAGGGCGATGATGTCGAGCATGTTCTGGTACGCCATATCCCTGGTGTCGTCCAGCGTCAGCCCTTCATTGAAGAGGAACTTCTCGTCATCCGTCAGCTGGAAGTATAGAGGGGCGTTGAAGATATCCTGGAGGTGCTTGGTGAACATCCAGGGCATGAGGTGACCCAGGTGGGTCTGACCGGACGGGCCCCGGCCGGTGTATAGATAGAAGGGCTCGCCAGCATCATAGCGGTCCAGAACCCACTCCATATCGCGGTGGGAATACACCACCCCGCGGCGCATCAGAGGGTGGATGGGGCCGTACTTCGCCATCCTGTCCACGAGGGCCTGGTCGATGCGCTTGGTACCGAACTTCTCGACGAGCAGATCGTAATCGATCTCTCCGCTGACCTCCCAGGGGGTCACTGTGAAAGAGGCGTCCTCACCCATGCTGGGCGGCATGAGCGCATGGAGTGCTTTAAAGGTTTTGAGAGCGAGCTCCGCCGGCCGGCCCTCAAAAATCCAAAGATGGTAATATTATTATGCCGCTCCAGCGTTACAGTGGCGTGGGCCTCCGTACCGGTAGTATCGACGATGACCGCTGGGAGCGCTCCCGCCGCATAGACTGGCTGGACATGAAGCGCGTAGCCTCGGCCAGGGTGCTGGTGGTGGGCGCCGGGGCGCTGGGCAACGAGGCGGTCAAGGACCTCGTCCTATCAGGCGTGCGGCGCCTGGACGTAGTGGACATGGACCGCGTGGTGCGCTCCAACCTCAACCGCTGTGTGTTCTTCCGCGAGGAGGATGCGTCTAAGAGATCGCTCAAGGCCGAGGTAGTGGCCCGCCGGGCCATGGAACTGGACCCGGGAGCGGACGTCCGGCCGATGGCGGGGCGGGTGGAGGACCTTCCGGAGGGATCGTGGAAGAGATACGACATCGTGCTGGGCTGCCTGGACAACATCGCGGCCCGCCTGCACGTGAACTCGCAGTCGTTCTATAGCGGGATACCGTACATCGATGGTGGAACCCGCGGAACGACCGGCAAGGTGCAAGTGGTGCTGCCCCCTTCCACCCCATGCCTTCAATGCGCCATGAACCGGACGCACTACCGGACACTGGAGCTTCGCCACTCCTGCACCGGCAGCGACGTCACGTTCTTCCAGCCCAAGATCGCCGCCGAGATCACCACCACGGCTGTCATCGCCGCGGTGCAGGTGCGGGAGGCCATCAAGGTGCTGAGCGGATGCGGGGACAGATGCATATCCCACGTGGCCCACTATGACGGCCTGTCGGGACGGTGGGAGGAGCTGGAGATTCCCCTAGATCCCTCATGCCCCAATCATTCCGCTCAGAATCAGATGTGCTGATTGAAGACCATAGCTTTAATTCCTCAGATTATTTTTATCGACTGATAATATGTCCCTGAAAGTGAGGGTGAGGAACGCCGAGAGCGGCGCCACCGTGGATATGGAGCTGGAAGGCGAGAACACTGTGGACGAGATCATCGAAGGCGTTGCTGGCTATTGGCAAAAGGATGCCGGTGCGTACGTGATCCGCCGCGGGAAGAAGCTTCTGAGGGGGCAGCAGACCGTGGTGGAGGCCGCCATACTCGACGGCGACGAGCTCGAGCTCATCCCCGACCCGGAAGGCGGGTGCTGATGCCCCTGCCTGAGGTGGTCCTCAGGGAGAGACTACGCAATGAGCTCAGGATCTGCTCCGACTACCTGCGGAAGAGCCTGCCGTTCAGTGACGATGTTCAGTTCCCATTCCCGGTGGACATCGAGCTGACCGATGTTCCCAGCCTGTGCCTCATCAA
>DAGU01000012.1:19639-20150 GCA_002498285.1 Methanomassiliicoccus sp. UBA386
GGGTGGAGCTTCGGCTCCACGCTCATCGCCTTCATCAAGGGCATAGAGTCCATGCTGACCTGTCCCAACCCCTTGAGCCCCTTCGGCACCGACAGCTGCACCGCCGCCGCGGCCTATCTCAACGGCGGTAAGGGAAGGATGCCGCCCGTCATCATCCAGCCTCCCCGGAAGGGGGTTCGCCTGCTGTGAGCTTGCCGATCATCACCGCCAGGGACGAGGTCGCCATCAGGGAGCGCCCTCCCCCGCCCCGAGAGAGGACCAAGATGCACAAATGGCTGAGCGGCCGCTCCCTCGAGGGATACAGCGCGCAGGAGGCCAAGGGTTTCGAGATGTACCTGTCGAAGGTTGCCGAGCAGAAGATCCGGAACCATGCCATGGCCCACGTGGACGAGGGAAAAGAGGTCATGGGCTTCCTCCTGGGGGCGGTATGCAGGCATGACGGGCGGGAGTACACCCTCGTGCGGGACGTTGCCACCACCGACCTGGACGCCACCGCGGTGAGCGTGCGCTT
>DAGU01000047.1:0-2763 GCA_002498285.1 Methanomassiliicoccus sp. UBA386
TCCCGGCACATTGACGCTGAACGTCCCATTCTCCCTCGCCCCATCCATGGTCCTTCGGCCCTTGCCGAGCACCAGGCCCACCGCCGGCGGCTCATCGTCGATGATCGTCACCCACGCCACCGTGCAGTAGTTGGGCTTCCCTCCCACATTGGCCCCCATCACCACCACCGGCAGCACCAGCTGTGGCGGCTTGGCCCCTAGCTTGACCTTTTCCATGATATCGAAGCAAGAACGGCGTTCCGGAGTGATTTAACCTTCCCTGCGGCGATGCGCCCCGTCCCAGCGGTTTTCGAAGTAAAATAACGATATGTCCTCGCCAGGAGGGGATGGGGCGTCGCTGCACGAGACGTATGGACTTAGATTTAAGTATGCACTCCCGTTTTGGCGAAAGGAACATGTCATCCGATCCATCAGTTCTTCCGCAGATCGACGCTGACGAGTGCAAGGGATGCGGGCGGTGCATCGCCGCCTGCCCCCGAAAGGTGCTCCGCTTCGCCGCCCGGCCCAACCGCAAGGGGTTCATTCCCGCCGAGTACGTGGGAGAGGGCTGCACCGCCTGCGCCATCTGTTACTACAACTGCCCCGAGCCATATGCCATTGCCGTCCTGGACGGAAGGGGGGAGGGAGCGTGAGGAAGTTCGTTAAAGGCAACGAGGCGGTCGCCATCGGCGCGCTGGCCGCCGGTTGCGATGTCTACTTCGGCTATCCGATCACGCCGGCCAGCGAGATCGCCCATGCCGCCGCTGAGTACTTCCCGGTGCTGGGGAAGGAGTTCCTGCAGGCGGAGTGCGAGACGGGAGCCATAAACATGATCTACGGCGCCGCCTCAACCGGAAGGCTGGCCATGACCGCGTCCTCGGGGCCGGGGGTCAGCCTGATGCAGGAGGGCCTATCATACCTGGCCGGGGCGCAGCTACCGGCGGTCATCGTCAACGTCATGCGCACCGGCCCCGGGCTGGGGAACATCGGCCCGGAGCAGGCCGACTACAATCAGGCGGTGAAGGGGGGTGGCCATGGCAACTACCGCAATATCGTCCTGGCCCCCGCCTCGGTGCAGGAGATGTGCGACCTCACCATGAAGGCGTTCGAGCTGGCCTTCCGCTACCGAAACCCAGCCATCGTCCTGGCGGACGCCGTGCTGGGACAAATGATGGAGTCCCTGCGCGTACCGGAGAACGTGGCGCACAGGCCGGACACCGCCTCGTGGGCCGTCCACGGCGATGCCGTGACCCGGGGGAACCTCATCACGTCCATCTATCTCGACCCGGACCGTCACGAGAGGCACAACCAGATGCTGCAGGACAAGTACGAGGGCATGCAGAAGGACGCGATCGCGGAGAGCTACCGCACCGAGGACGCCGAGATCATACTGACCGGCTACGGCTCCAGCGCCCGCATCGCCCGCTCGGCGGTGGACGCCCTCAGGGAGGAGGGCATCAACGCCGGACTGTTCAGGCCCATCACGCTGTCGCCGTTCCCCATCCAGCAGCTCAACGCCGCGGCCGCCGGCCGCAAGGTGCTGGTGGTGGAGATGTCCAATGGCCAATACCGCAACGACGTGCTGCTGCACCTTGGCCGCGGCGCCGACACGACGGTCGGGTTGGTCAACCGCATGGGCGGGAACCTGGTCCGCGTGGACGAGGTGCTTGCCGCTGCCAGACGCATGATGGAGGTGAGGGCTTGAACAAGAAGGCCACGGGATTCTACGAGACGTTCGACCGCAAGGATGGCAGTCGGACCACCACCTACTGTGCGGGCTGCGGGCATGGGATCGTGCACAAGCTCATCGCCGAGGCCATCGCCGACATGGACCTGCAGGACCGCACCGTGTTCGTGTCCCCGGTGGGATGCGCCGCCTTCTGCTACTACTACTTCGACACCGGCAACGTGGCGGCCCCGCACGGACGAGCGTCGGCCGTCGCCACGGGCATATCCAGGGTGATGCCGGACAAGGTCGTCATAGCCTACCAGGGGGACGGCGATCTGGGCGCCATAGGCTTCAACAACGCCTTCCAGGCTGCGAACCGCGGCGAGGGCTTCGCCTGCTTCTTCATCAACAACTCGCTCTACGCCATGACCGGCGGGCAGATGGCCCCTACCACCATGGCCGGGCAGAAGACCACCACCACGCCGTACGGCCGTGACGTCACCCGGGACGGCTATCCGCTCAAGGTATGTGAGGTGTTCGCCCAACTGGATGCACCCACCTATATCGCGCGGGTCTCGGTGGCGGACACCAAGCGCATCATGCAGGCCAGGAAGGCCATCAGGAAGGCCATCGAGGTCCAGAGAGACGGCAAGGGCTTCGCCTTCGTGGAGGTGCTATCCCCTTGCCCAACCAACTGGCGCATGGACCCCGTCAGATCGGCCGAGCATTGCAACGAGGTCATGGAGAAGACCTTCCCGCTGGGCTGCTACCGCGACCGCACCGGCGAGGCTCAGCCTCGCCAGCCGCGCGAGGCGACCACCACGCTGGCCGACCTCATGGGAAGCGGCTCCGGGGCCGAGCCCAGGGCGGACGCGTCGTTCCCGACCGTGGGCATGAAGTTCTCCGGCTTCGGGGGGCAGGGGGTTCTGTCCCTCGGACTGGTGGTGGCCGAGGCGGCCGGCCGCGCCGGCCGCTATGTGTCGTGGTTCCCCTCCTACGGGCCGGAGCAGCGGGGCGGGGCCGCCTCCTGCTCGGTGGTCATGGGAGGCCAGGAGATAGGCAGCCCCGCGGTGGACTCGCCGGACGTCCTGGTGGCGATGAACCAGCCCTCGCTG
>DAGU01000047.1:3131-5118 GCA_002498285.1 Methanomassiliicoccus sp. UBA386
CTGGTGGAGAAGAACATCAAGGTGTTCGAGGCGGCCCGCAAGGCCGCGAAGGCCAGTGACAATGAGAAGGGCAATGCCCGCGATCCGGTTCCGCAATAAGCTCATCAGGTGGATTACAATGAACGCTTCAGAAAAGCTCGGCGCCCGCGTAAGGAAGTACCGTGAGAAGCTGGGCCTCTCCGTGGAGGACCTGGCCAAGAACGCCGGAATCGATCCGGCCCTCATCACCAACATAGAGGAAGGGAACACCTACCCGGCCATCAGCGTCATGGTCAAGCTCTCGAGGTCGCTGGGCCAGCGCCTGGGGACCTTTACCGACGACCAGTTCAGGGAGGACCCCCTCATCGTCCGCGAGAGCGAGCGGAAGGAGGAGGTGATGCCCCACCGGGGGACGAACCCCAACGGATACCATTACTATCTGCTTGGGAAGGGGAAGACGGACCGCCACATGGAGCCGTTCTTCATAAAGATCGAGCCGTCGGAGAGCATGGAGCTCTCCTCCCACGAGGGAGAGGAGTTCATAATCGTGGTATCGGGCGAGGTCGTGCTGAGATACGGGCAGAACACCTACCGGCTCCAGGAGGGGGACAGCATGTACTACAACTCGGTGGTCCCTCATCAGGTGGGAGCGGCCAACGGCGCCCCCGCCTCCATCTACGCGGTCGTGTACATGCCGGCATGAGGTGCTTGACATGATGGAAAGGCAGATCACGCGGGACGTCACGCTGGGGCAGCTGCTGGACGAGGCCGTGGCCAGGGTCCCGGACAACGAGGCGGTCGTATACACCGACCGCGATTACCGGGAGACGTGGAAGGAGTTCTCCGACACCGTGGACAGGGTGGCCAAGGGCCTCATGGCGCTCGGCGTCAAGAAGGGCGACAAGGTGGCCGTGTGGGCGACCAACGTGCCTCATTGGGTCACGCTGCAGTTCGCGGTGGCGCGCATCGGCGCCATCCTCATCACGGTCAACATCAACTACAAGATATCGGAGATAGAGTACATCCTGAGGCAGTCGGAGGCGGAGAACATCTTCATCATCGATGGTTACCGCGACACCGACTATGTCAGCATCCTCTACGAGCTGGTGCCCGAGCTGAAGATCCAGCCGCGCGACAGGCTCCGCTCCGAGAGGTTCCCGCACCTGCAGCGGGTCATCTTCCTCGGCCCGGAGAAGCACCGCGGGATGTACTCCATGAACGAGGTCATGGCCATGGCCGCCCAGACCACCCAGGAGGACTACATGGCGCGGCAGGCCGCGCTGTCCACCCATGACGTGGTCATGATGCAATACACCTCCGGGACCACGGGCTTCCCCAAGGGGGTCATGCTCACGCATCACAACATCGGGAACAACGGTTATTGGGTGGGGGTCAACGAGAACCTCGGGCCCGAGGACCGCGTATGCTTCCCGGTGCCCCTGTTCCACTGCTTCGGCTGCGTGCTGGCCGTCATGGCATGTGTAAACCACGCTTCCACCATGGTCATCCTTGAGAGGTACGACCCCGTCAACGTCATGATGTCGGTGGAGTTCGAGAGGGCCACCGCCCTGTACGGCGTCCCCACCATGTTCATAAGCATCCTGGGGCACCCCCTGTTCAACAAGTTCGACTTCTCCACCCTGCGCACGGGCATCATGGCCGGCTCGCCCTGTCCGGTAAAGACGATGGAGGAGTGCGTGGACCGCATGAACATGGGGGAGGTGACGATCGTGTTCGGGCTTACCGAGACGTCGCCGGGAATGACGCAGACCCGCTACGACGAGCCGTCGCTGGAGAAGAAGTGCTCCACCGTGGGAAAGGCCATGCCGGGTGTCGAGGTGGCCATCATCGATCCGGAGACGGGCCGGCATATGGGGCCCGGGGAGCGTGGGGAGATCTGCTGCCGCGGCTACAACGTCATGAAGGGCTACTACAACATGCCGGAGGAGACCGCCAAGGCCATCGACAAGGACGGCTGGCTGCACTCCGGGGACATCGGCGTGGTGGA
>DAGU01000047.1:5495-9026 GCA_002498285.1 Methanomassiliicoccus sp. UBA386
GCTGCGGGAAATGGCCGCCAAGCTATGGCCGGACGCATGAACCATGGACCACCGCAATATTTTTGAGGTGCCTCGCTCTCGGAGAACGACATGCCTTACCTGAATGTGGGCGATGCCCGCATCCATTATCACACGTTCGGCGAAGGCGAGCCCATGGTCCTCATACCCGGGCTGTGCGGCGACCTGTACAACTGGAAGAAGATGGTGCCGTTCCTCAAGGACCGCTGCCGCGTCATACTCATGGACTGCCGGGGCTCCGGCCTCACGGAAGCGCCGGACCGGGCGTTCACCATGTCCGAGATGGCCGATGACGTGTCGGGCCTCATGAACGGCCTGGGATTCTCCAGGTACCACGTGCTGGGTTGGTCCATGGGAGGCAACGTGGCGCAGGAGGTGGCCCTGTGCCATCCCGATGAGGTGGCGTCCCTCATCCTCATGTCCACCTATACAAGGCGCCCGGACCGCTCGAGCTACGCCATCGACGCCATGCTCAACTCCGTGAGGGAGGGTGCCAGCATCAGCAACTTCATGCAGATGATGAACACCTGGTGCCTCACCCAGTCGCATTACGCAGGCAAGAAGCTGGTGCCCCGGCCGCGCGACGGGGTGGACGAGGGGAGGCTGCTCCGTGGCTTCCTCTGGCAGAAGGCCGCCCTGGACAGCTTCGACAGCACCCGCCGCCTGCACCTCATCGCCTGCCCGACGATGGTCGTCCATGGCGAGGAGGACATAATGGTCCCCTTCCGCATGGGGGAGGACCTGGCGCGGGGCATCGCCGGCAGCGAGATGGTGTGCGTGCCGCGGGCCGGCCACATCATACCGCCGGAGAGCTGCTCCTCCCGCATCGTGTCGTTCCTGGAGCGGTGCTCCGTTGAGCTCCACGCCCTGGCGGCCGATCGGGCCGCCTCTCTGGCGAAGGAGTAGGGCCTCGGCCGTTCACGCGCTGGGCGCGACAAGGTTATAGGCGATGGAGCGCCATTCCGGCGCGAATACCATGAGCGACGTCCAGGAACATTATCAAGAGCTTCTCGCCATCGCCAAGCGTCTGTCCGTCATCCACTCCGCCGGAGGCATCCTGCAGTGGGACCTCGAGACCAAGATGCCGTCCCGGGGGATAGGGCAGAGGGCCGAGGAGCTGGCCCTCCTGGACGTGCTGGCACACCAGACCATGGCCGATCCCAAGGTGGGAGAGCTGCTCGACCGGCTGACGAGCGAGCGGTCGCTCGCCTCCCTGGACGAGGTGCAGAGGCGCAACGTGCACCTCATGAAGAAGGCCTATGACGAGGAGGCCGCACTGCCCGAGGAGCTTGTCGAGGCGATCGCCAAGCAGTCCGCCATAACCGTGGACCAATGGAAGAGGGCCAAGGCGGCCAAGGACTTCTCGCTGTACCGCCGGGACCTGGAGAAGATGTTCCAGCTTCGCAAGGAGTCGGCGGCCCTGCTCAGGGACGCCAAGGGCGCCGGCAGCGATTACGACGCGCTGCTGGACATCTTCGAGCCTGGCATGCCGGCGGACCGCATCTCAGAGGTGTTCAGCGAGATGCGCGACGGCCTGATGGGCATCATCGACCGCGCCGCCTCCTCCGGGACCGTTCCGGACCTCTCCATCATGAGCCGCCGCGTCCCCGTGGAGATGCAGTACGAGATCAGCCGCGCGGCCATGGCGTTCATCGGCTACCAGACCGAAGGTCCGGATGCGGCCGGACGGTTGGATGAGACCGAGCACCCGTTCACCCTGGGCTACTATGACGACGTGCGCATCACCACCCACTACTACGAGGACCGTTTCATGTCCAGCCTGTTCAGCGTGCTCCACGAGGGGGGCCACGCGCTGTACGAGCAGGCGCTGCCCCGCGAGTGGATCTACCAGCCGGTGGGCAGCGCCTGCAGCTACGGCATCCACGAGTCGCAGAGCAGGTTCGTGGAGAATATGATCGGCCGCAGCCCTGAGTTCCTGTCGTACGTGCTGCCCCGCCTGAGGTCCATGTCAGGGAACGCCCTGGACGGCGTGAGCGAGCGGGACTTCATCCTGGCCGTCAACGCGGTGGTGCCGTCCAAGATACGCACCGAGGCCGACGAGGTCACTTACGGGCTCCACATCATCATCCGCTTCGAACTGGAAAGGGACATCATGGCCGGGAGGCTGTCCGTGGACGAGCTTCCTCAGGCGTGGAACGAGAAGTACCGCGAGTACCTGGGAGTGGAGATCGCGCACGACAGCGAGGGGGTCATGCAGGACACCCACTGGGCCGGGGGCTCCCTGGGCTACTTCCCATCCTACGCGCTGGGCAACCTCTACGGCGGCATGTTCCTGCGCAAGATGGAGCGCGACGTGCCGGAGTGGAGGGATGCGGTGGCCAGGGGCGAGTACGCTCCGGTGCGCTCCTGGCTGGCGGGGAACGTGCACTCCAGGGGCAACATGTACGATCCGGCCGAGCTGGTGAAGGTCGTCACCGGGAGAACGCTGGAAGTGGAGCCGTTCATCAGCTACCTCGACGGCAAGATCGGCGCCATCTATGGATATTGAGGCGGCCGGCCTGAGGGTTTAAGAGCCCTCACCGCTTACCGGGTCACCATGCCTCCCGCCAAGAAGAAGGACCTCGATTCCCAGCTGATCTCCGCCGCCCTGCCCCTGTTCGCCGAGAAGGGGATGATGGTCACCATGGAGGAGATCGCCGCCCAGGCCGGAGCGGACGTCTCAGTGGCGAGGGAGCGTTTCGAGGACCCGGTGGACATCCTCCACGAAGCATACCGCCGCGGGCAATCGGACATGGAGAGACTGTTCAGAAAGACCATCACCGGAACCCTGGAGGAGCACATGGGGGTGCTGTTCGACGGCATGATGCTCAGCATCAAGAGCTTCGGGCCGCAGATGTACCTCGAGATGGTCTACCAGGCCACCAAGGACACGGTCCTCATGGAGGTCGTCAAACGGCAGTCGGGGAAGGTCAACTTCGCCGTCAAGGCGTTCCTGATGGACATGGTCGGCAGGTCCATAATCGAGGGAGTGGAAGGAGTGGAGAAGGTGAACCAGGAGCTGGTGGCCACCTTCGTCGAGCACCTGGCGCAGCTGCTGGAGGGAAAGAAGCTCCCCGCCGTGAAGAGGGCCTGGGTCAAGCAGGCCTCGGCGATGTTCACCCCCGGCGCCAAGACGATGCCTCCCGTCATGTTCGAATGAGCGGACATCGGCAGATATTCCACTGCGTGTTGCCATGTTCGAACGGACGTGTATCAATCGATGAGATCGAAGATGTACGAGGCTATGTTCAAACGCCGCTCGATAAGGCGGTACGCCGGACCGATCGACGCTGACGCTATGGCAGAGGTGGAGGACTTCGCCCACTCCCTCAGGCCCCTCGATCCAGGCATCCGGACGGAGGTCAGGTTCCTTGAGGACGGCGGCGTCCGGGGGCCGTTCAAGGTCGCCGCTCCGCACTTCCTCGCCATCTATTCCGAGGCGACGGGCGATCACGCGGCCAACGCCGGGTTCATGCTCCAGCAGATGGACCTGTTCCTCTCGTCCCGGGGCAT
>DAGU01000100.1:0-1206 GCA_002498285.1 Methanomassiliicoccus sp. UBA386
CCGGCCAGAAACGTTGAATAACCTTTTGACGATGTCCCTGGCCATGTCGAAGCCTGTCCAAGTCGAGAGGGCCGCTCCCTTCTCCATAGGCATGCTGGTAGCGGGCGTCGCCATGGTGATGGCCGCAATCCTCGCCATGTATGACATCGCCTTCACTGAAATGGGCAACTGGGACTGGTGGGTCCTGTTCATAGGCGCGCTCATCGCGGTCATCGGATGCATTTGGTTCGCCTCCTATGTCTTGAACGTCAGGAAGTTCCGCAAGCTCATCGCGGAGCAGAGCAAGGCGGCGTTCATTAGGGAGCTCAATGACCTCGAATACCTTGCCTGGCGGCTCCCCATGAGGTTTGAGGATGAGTTGATGGCCAAGAAGAAGCATTTCGGCCTGAAGTGATCGCAACAGGGGGGACCCCTTTATTTCCACTGGAACCTGGTCCTTGACCGGCTCCGGTAACAAAGCCGGTACACAACAGCGTCGCAGGAACGGGCGACCCTTCGATGTTAGCTGGGACGGCCTCCAGCCTCGATCAGACGGCGCACGATAGCGGAATGATCGCTCTCCCGGCAGCGGAGCATGACCTCGGTCCCCTCGGCCGTCCTGTCCACCTGGAGCTCGGTGCTGTCATGCAGCCAGGACAGCAGCGATTCCGCCATGGGAGAGTGCGGCAGGAAGAAGCTCATCTCCACGGGATAGGCGAAATGTTCGAGAACGGCAGCGTGCAGGTCCTCGATGCCGCTGCCAGTAAGGGATGAGACGCTTATCACAGTAACATGAGGGACGAGCGAGCGGACGGCATCCATCCTCTCGGAGAGCTCGGTCGCCCGGTCGGCCTTGCTGAGCACGATGATGAGGTCCGTGACGTCGACGTCCGGGAACAGTATGCCAAGCGAGGTGGTCAGTTTTTCGATGAATGTCTCCTCATCATCCGAGGAATCGATCAGCAGCAGCACCAGGTCAGCATAGAAGATCTCGTCCAGGGTGCTCTTGAACGATTCGATCATGAAGGTCGGCAGGTTTGAGATGAATCCGATCGTGTCCGTGACAAGCAGCTGCTTCCTGCAGCCCTCCAGGCGGGAGGTTGTGGTGGATAGCGTTGAGAACACCTTATCCTCGACCAGGACCTCCTCGCTCGTGATGGCATTGAGCAGCGAGGACTTGCCAGCATTGGTATATCCAGCCAGGGCGATCGTGCCAAGCCCTTGTCG
>DAGU01000100.1:1460-2624 GCA_002498285.1 Methanomassiliicoccus sp. UBA386
GGATGTTCCCCGCTTTTGGCAGTATGCACCCACTCCCTCAGCAGGGGGATCTCGTATAGCAGCCGCGCCCTCTGCACCTGCAGGCGGGCTTCCCGAGAGGATGCCCTGTCGTCGAAGATCTCCAGGACCAGGCGGATGCGGTCCATGCATTCCACCTTCAGCTCGCTCTCGAGAAGATAGTGTTGAGAGGGCTTCAATACCCCATTGACAAGGAGGACGTCCACCTTTCGAATGTTCAGGGCTTCCTTGATCTCTCGTAGCTTTCCTTTTCCGACGAAAGATGCGGGGTGGGGTTTCCGGCGCCTCTGTATGATCTCAAAGGAGATGTTCATCCCAGCCGAGTAGGCAAGCTCCTCCATCTCCAAAACATCCTCATCGATCGTCAATATGGCTGCTGTTCTTGTCTTCTTCCTTCTCAATTCTTTCCTCTTCCTCCTTATATTATAACGTATGTAGATTCTCTATCCTATCCTATCCTCTTCTCCTCCACTTCAACTCTATTTTCTTGTTCCTATGCACACTCTTCATCTCTGGCCTTCATAATCAATGCTTCCCTCCATCTGCGATCGGATTACTCGACGCGCCGAAGAGAGAGTGATCCATCTACACCGATCTCCCCCTTGGACCGAACCGGGTCTTTGATCCCTGTCTCCAATGGAAATAGAGGGGTGGGGGGCATGGGATTCCTAAGGGAATTTTAGCGCTCCGGCGGGCCAGCTGCGTCGAGCGAAAAGCTAGAAGAAACATACTTGAAGCAGATGCACTTATCCGAGACCTTGCGGTAGGCAGGACCGGTTTCCAATGGAAATAGAGGGGTGGGGGGTACCAGGCGGGCCGTTATCGCATGGAGATATACATGGACGAAAGCATCTTCCAACCTTACCTAAGTTCAAAAAGAATATTCCAGCGCAACCGGGAGATATTGAGGCCCTCGTACATCCCGGACGAACTTCCCCACCGTCGAGAGCAGATCAACCAGCTCGCCTCCATCCTAGTAACCGCTCTCAAGGGCGACCGACCTTCCAACGTACTCATCTTTGGCAAGACCGGAACGGGAAAGACCGCCTCGGTCAAATATCTGGGAAAGGAGATACGCAAGGCCGATTCGGAGTTCAACCGCGTCAACTATCTGTACATGAACTGCGAGGTCGTGGACACCCAGTA
>DAGU01000100.1:2805-3791 GCA_002498285.1 Methanomassiliicoccus sp. UBA386
GGATGGAGCACCGAGAGGGTCTACAACATCCTGCGGGAGAAGATCGACGAAGCAAATCGCGTCGTCATCATCGTTCTGGATGAGATAGACAAGCTGGTCTACAAATCGGGCGACGACGTTCTGTACCATCTTTCCAGGATCAACGATGATCTGCAGAACGCCAAGGTGTCGCTGATAGGCATCTCTAACGATCTCAAGTTCACCGATTTCCTCGACCCGCGGGTCAAGAGCAGGATGGGCGAGGAGAAGATGGTCTTCCCACCCTACAACGCTGACCAGCTGCGGGACATTCTCAAGCAGCGCGCCGAACTGGCGTTCTTCCCCGGGGTTATCGATGCCAGCGTAGCCCCGCTATGCTCGGCCTTGGCCGCCCAGGAACATGGGGATGCCCGGCGGGCTCTCGACCTTCTAAGGGTCGCGGCCGAGATCGCCGAGCGCAACGGCGATGATAAGGTGACCGAGGCGCATGTGTATAAGGCCAAGAACAAGCTGGAGCTCGACTGCGTCACCGAGGCCATCAGGACGCTGCCCACCCAGTCCAAGCTGGTCCTCATGTCCATCCTCCTGAGCGAGGAGAGGAGCGACGCCCGCCTCACCACTGGCGACGTGTACGAGACGTACCGGGACCTGGCTGCCATAACCGGCATCACCCAGCTGACGCAGAGGAGGGTCACCGACCTCATCTCTGAACTGGACATGCTGGGGATAATCCACGCCAGGGTGAAGAGCTTCGGCCGCGGGGGGCGCACCAAGGAGATCGAATCGTCGGTACCAGTCATCGAGACCAAGAGGGTGCTGGAAGAGGACGAGGTCCTGCAGTCCATCAAGAACTACCGGCCCAAGAACCAGACCACCCTGATGTGATCACTTCTTGTCGCGACGGTTCAGAAGGGCTCCCAGGTTTAGCTCGATTCCCCTACTACGCATGGCGTTGGAACCGACATCGATGATGACCGGTATGAGGATCAGCGCCCCCAGGGAGATGA
>DAGU01000100.1:3983-11658 GCA_002498285.1 Methanomassiliicoccus sp. UBA386
CCCGAACCAGGGAAGCTCGCCGCGCGCCTTGCCGATGATCCATTCATCCATGACCGGCTCGCGCATGGTCGCGAGCCAACGTTGATCATACCTCGCCACCGGGACTCCGTCGACCATCTCCCAGTTATTGTCACCTAGGGTGATGATGCCTCCGTGCAGGCGACCGTTGCTGAACATGTACGATAGCATGGTGGACAGGTCGATCTCCAGTCTCGCGCCGGCGTGGCCCACGTCATGCAGGACCAGCACCTCTTTGAGGTTCCACCAGACCTTCTCGCCGCCGGGAACGCTCCACAGCTCGTCCGGTATATCGGCCAGTGTCGGCACGTCGAAGCCGCCGCCGGTGAAGTTGTACTCCAGCATGACCATGGCCCGGTGTATGATGGGCTTGGGCATACCCTGGCGATGGTAGATGATGACGTCGCCCGGCGCCCCATAGGTGGAATGGCCGTTGGCCAGACCTTCCACGTAGGTCGTCACCTCCTGATAGGTCTCCACCTTCTTCACCACAACGATATCGCCGGTGTCGATGACGCCTATATAGCTGGTGTCGCTGGAATGTTGCATGCTCTCCGATTCCACCACCACCATGGGGGGCCAGATGCCGCTATACAGGAATATGGCACTGATAATTAGCAGGAAGATGGCGGGGGCGATTATGAAGGCCTTGATGGTAGAGAGCAGTATACCCTCCTCCTCAGGCTTCCCGTTTGGCACACCGGCAAAAAAGGAACTCTATGTTAATAGACCCTTTCACTGGTCCGTGGCAAAGGTAGATATCCGGCCGCGGGAATGGCCGGGGCGATGGAGAGGCCGGACAACGATACCTACTTCATGCGCATGGCCGAGCTGGTGGCCAGCCGGTCCACGTGCCTCCGCCGCAGCGTGGGCGCCGTCGTGGTGAAGGAGAAGAGGGTGCTCACCACTGGATACAACGGCGCGCCCAAGGGGCTGGAGCATTGCGGCGTCACGGGATGCGTGAGGCTGAACAACCATATCGAGTCGGGCACCAGGCATGAGCTGTGCCGCGGCGTCCACGCCGAGCAGAACGCGGTCATCCAGGCCGCATACTTCGGCGTGAGCATCAAAGGCTCCACCATCTACACCACGAACTTCCCGTGCGTCATGTGCGCCAAGATCCTAGTGAACGCCGGCATCGGCGAGATCGTGTACAAGGACGATTATGTCGACGAACTGTCGAAGAAGCTGCTGGAGGAGAGCAAGGTGAACGTCCGGCAGTACGTCCAGGCGGGCTCGGAATGAGCACCGTTAGCCGAGGCGGCGGTCTTTTATCACCCATCCTGTGAAGCAGGCCAAGCATGCTGTTGATGAGGCGTTTTCTTTCAGCAACACTTTAAATCAACCATCAACGAACGATTTCGCAGGCCTGCAGCCAGGCTCGACCTCATCGCCCGCCACGTTCGGCTGACATGGAGCTTGCCGCCCAATCGCCTGGAGAAGGCAGCGATATGACGCCACGGTCTGCGTTCATCCTACCTCTGAATAGGAGGAGTCTCTGGCTACATTTTTTATATCAAGAGTCAATACTGGTGAAACCTTCCGGAGAGAGACCTGTGGGCAAAGCTGATGCACTTTCTCAGATAAAAGAAGCTGAAGCCAAGGCCAAGAAGACGCTCGAAGAGGCCGAGGAGAGACAGAAGGCCATAATATCCTCGGCACGTAGGGAAGCCGTGGACAAGCTGCAGGCCGCCGAAAGGGACCTAAGGGCCAAGAGAGAGGCCGCGCTTGACCGTGAGCGTAAGGCACTGGCTGCTAACAGAGATGAGCTTCTGCGCAAGGGTAACGAAGAGGCCGCCGCCATAGAGGCCAAGGCTGCCGAGCGTGTACCCAAGGCGAAAAACACCATAAAGCAATATTTCGAGAGGGCCTTTGATGCTGCTGCCGGAACCAATGAGTAAGATCTTGGTCGTAGGTACCAAGAAGCGGCTGCCTGACGCCATCGACCTCTTGTACGGCCTCGAGAACGTTCACGTTATAGATTTTCAGGGAGGCGAAGAAGGCTTCACCCTAGGCGCCCCGCTCCCTGAGGCCTCCAAAGCCTCCCATAAGCTGTTGAAGCTGAGGTCTGCGGAGAAGGAACTGGCGGTCGACGCTGAAGCGTACGAGGGCAGGATCGCCGAGTCCAAGGTGAAGAGCGAGCTCGACGAGGGCATCGCCAGGATGGAAGAGGAGGTCAGGCTGGCGACCGAGGTAAGGAACGCCAAGCAGGTCCGCCTGTCCGAGGCGGAGGCCCGCCTGGCCCAGCTTGAACCGTACAGGACCATACCCTTGGAGGTCGACATGTACCGGGGGTACGACAACCTCGAGGTCCTGGCTGGAAACGTCCGCAACGATTCCGAACCAGCCTTGGAAAAGGAACTGAGCGGACAGTACGAGCTTTTCACTGCCAAGGGCGGTTCGTTCGTCGTCCTGTTCGTATCGTCGAAGTACGCCGATGAGGCTCAGCGCATCCTTTCGGAGAACGGCTTCACCGAGGTGCCCCTCCCTGTTGGTTCGGGGCTTCCGGGAACTGCCGCCGCCGAGCTTGACAATGAGATAAAGAGGGCCTCGGAAGAGCTGGAACTTGCCAACAAGGAGATGGCCAGCCTCAACGAGAAGTACACCTCAATGATCCTCGCGTCGGACGAGTACCTGAGCATCATCGTGGAGAAGGCCGAGCTGCCCCTGCGCATGGGGTCCTCGGCCCACACCTTCATTTTGGAGGCTTGGGTGCCCACCGCGTCATATGACAAGGTGACCTCCGCCTTCGCCGAGCGGTTCGGAGACTCCATCCATGTGGAGCTATTGGAGAACCGGGGCCGGGAGGAGCACCATGTCGACGAGGCAGAGATCAAGATGGAGTCAGGAATGACCTCCGCCGAGGCGGTATCCCTGCCCATTGATGAAGAGCCTCCCGTAAAGCTCGAGCACGGACGCAACGCGGGCCGTTTCGAGTTCTTCGTGAAACTTCTTTCCACGCCTCGTTACAACGAGATCGACCCCACCGTCACGGTGGCCATATTCTTCCCCATGTTCTTCGGCCTCATGGTCGGCGATGTCGGCTACGCCATCCCCTTCCTCATCCTGGGAGCATTGGGACTGAAGAGGTGCACGAGCCAGGAGTGGCGTGCCATATCCACCATGCTGTTCTATGGCGGCATATGGGCCATGTTCTTCGGCCTGTTCCTGTACGGCGACATGATGGGCATCGAGTTCACGCATGCCGATCATGCCAAGAACCTCGTCTCCGGCTGGGAGACCGCCACCTGGGCGTCCCTGCTGGGGATAGACATACCGCATACCCTGTTCACCATACCGGGGATCGACTTCGATGTCAACCTGGGCTACGCGACCAAGCTGGGCAGCGTGCAGATCCTTCTGTACGGCAGCCTGTGGGTCGGCCTGGCCCACCTCATCGTCGGTCTGATCATCGGCTTCTACAACATGATCATAAGGCACGGCCTGAAGGCCGCCATCATGGAGAAGCTGTCCTGGATCCTGGTGATGGTCGGCTTCGGCTGCCTGCTCCCGGTGATCATTGACTACCTGGTCCTCAACAACCAGGACGCGCTGTCGCTCTCCAACACCCTGCTGGTGGCGGGCATCGGCCTGTTCGTGGTGGGGATGCTGATGGCCGTCAGGGGAGAGGGAGGTAAGGCCCTCATCGATATGCCTGAGGTGGTGAGCAACGTGCTCTCCTACACCAGGCTTATCGCGATCGGAATGTCCAAGGCCGGCATGGCCCTGGCGTTCAACTATATAGCGATCGGGCTGATCGCCGGCATTGGCATGGTAGGTGTCGAGCCGACGACCGACCCTGTTATGTTGATCGCGGCCCTGTCCATCTTCACCGTTGGACACCTGATGATCTTCATACTGGCAATTCTCTCGGCTGGACTGCACGGCATAAGGCTGCAGTACGTCGAGCTCTTCAAGAAGTTCTATGAAGGCGGTGGGGCGGACTTCGACCCGCTGAAGATAAGCAGAAAGCACACTGTGGAGGAATAAGAAATGGTAGACTCTGGATTGATTGCAATTGGTGCTGGACTCGCAGTTGGACTGACCGGCCTGGCCTCGGCCCTCGCCGAGAAGGACATCGGTTCCGCGGCGATCGGTGCGATGACCGAGAACGAGAAGCTCTTCGGTAAGGGCCTTATCCTTACTGTCATCCCTGAAACTATCGTCATCTTCGGTCTGGTCGTAGCCATCCTGCTCTGGCTCAACATGTGAGTGAGCACCCAACAGAGGCTCACGCATGGCACTGGATAAGGTAGCGAACGAGATCCTGGAAAGCGCAAAGCAGGAGGGCAACCTCCGCGTCCAGGAAGCAGAGAAGGAACGGGCCAGGATACTCAAGGAGGCCGACCTGAAGATCGAGAAGATGCAGAAGGCGGACGAGAAGGAGCTCCAGGACGCCATCCTTCGCATGAGGAGGCAGGAGCAGTCCAGTGCAGAACTGGAGTCGAAGAAGATCGTCCTGAACAAGAGGAAGGACATCCTCAACCGGACATTCGACGAGATGCTCGAGGAGCTCTCCACGATGCCTCCGGCCGAGAAGTCCGCCCTCTACAAGAAGATCCTGGCCGAGGGAAAGAAGATCATTCCCATGCCCAGGGTGTTCTGTCCCGAGGGAGAGGCCGATCTTCTGGCAGGGTTGAGGGGCTGCGAGTCTCTGACCGAGACCGACATGGAATCCGGGCTCATCCTGGAGAACAAGGACGGGACGGTCCACCTTGACCTGCGCTTCCGCACCCTGCTGGAAACCATCTGGGAACAGGAGCTGAAGGACATCTCGACGGTCCTGTTCGAGTAGGATTGCTGGGTGAACAAATGTTCAAACTAGGTCGCAACAAGGGGAACTATCCGTACGCCACGGCCAGGGTCAAGGGCAAGAAGAGCCATCTCCTGACCCAGGACAACTATCCCAAGTTGCTGATGATGGATCTCAACGAGATCAGCAGGTTCATGGGAGAGACCCAGTACAAGACCGAAATGGCCGAGCTGGCCTCCCGCTACGATGGGGTCAACCTCATCGAGCTGGGAACTTCCCGCAACCTCGCCCGGACCTACCGGGACATCATCGGCTTCACCACCGGAGAGCTCAGGGACATCGTGGTGGCCTACCTGCGAAGGTGGGACTATCAGAATATCAAGACGATCCTGAGGGGAAGGTCCTCAGGGGCCTCCCTGGAGGAGATACAGGAGGATCTTGTACCCGCGGGCGACCTGAGCGAGGAATACCTCATCTCCCTGGTGGGGATGGAGACCACGGCCGACGTCATCGATGCTCTGCGACGCAAGCAGGGCTTCGTGCTGCCGGACGACCTCCCCGCCTTGGCGGAGCAGGAGAACAGCCTTCCGTCCGTCGAGGACTCCCTCGACAAGGCATATTACACCCAGCTGCTGAAGACCGTGCAGCCCAGGGGGAAGCCCGAGAAGCTCTTCCTCTCCTATATCAAGAGGGAGATCGACATCGTCAACCTGCGGACGCTGCTCAAGCTGAAGCAGGCTGGTCTGCCCCTGGAACGCATCAGGACCTACTTCATTGAAGGAGGGCACGAGCTCAAGGTCAAGGAGCTCGAGCGCATGGCATCGACCGACAGCTTCGAGGCGCTGCTTGACGACCTCTCCAAGCTCTCCTTCTATGAGGAGATAAGGGAAGGGGTGGAGACGGCCAAGCAGACCGGGTCGCTGTCCGGCATCATGCTTAACCTGAAGAAATGGCAGGCGCGGCAGTCGGAGAGGTTCTCCAACATCTACCCCCTGTCGGTACTACCGGTCATCGATTACATAATCAGGAAGAACGACGAGGTCAACAACATCCGGATGATCGCCCGCGGCAAGGCGGCCGGCATGGACCCCGATACCATCAACAAACTGCTGGTGATGTGATGGAGTTCGCAGTTTTGGGAAGCGAAGAATTCACGCTCGGATTCCGCCTCGCGGGAGTGAGGCGAGTGTACGCCGTGCGGCCTGAAGAGTACGAGGCCAAGCTCCTCGAGCTTACCGAGGACTCCACACTAGGCATACTGGCTATCAACTCATCAGACCTAACCACGGTTTCCGCCAACGTGCGCAAGAGGGCGCTGGAAAGCATCTCCCCCGTCGTCATCCAGGTGGGTGGAGAAGAAGGCGACCTGAGGGAAAAGGTCAAGAGCGCGATCGGCGTAGATCTGTACAAGTCGGAGAGGGATTGAAAATGGAAAAGCACGGAACGATTTATAGGGTAGCCGGTCCCGTGGTGACCGCCACCGGCATCTCCCCCAAGATGTACGACGTCATGCTGGTCGGGGAAGAGGGGCTGATGGGCGAGGTCATCAAGATCGACGGCGACAAGACTATCATCCAGGTTTATGAGGAGACCTCCGGGCTGAGGCCCGGCGAGAAGGTCGTCGACACCCACCACCCTCTGGTGGCGGAGCTGGGACCCGGTCTCCTGAGCAGTGTGTACGACGGCATCCAGAGGCCCCTGCCGGTCCTCATGGAGGCCATGGGCAACTTCATCCAGCGTGGCGTTTCGGCCAACGGCCTGGACCGCAAGAAGAAGTGGAAGTTCGAGGCCGTGGCCAAGAAGGGCGACAAGGTCGTCGGCGGCGACGTCCTCGGAACAGTCAAGGAGTTCTACCTCACCCACAAGATCATGGTGCCTCCAGGCATCAGCGGAACGGTGGAGGAGATCCGCGAGGGAGAGTTCACCGTCGAGGAGACGGTCGCCAAGGTGGCTGGCCATGACATCATGATGATGCAGAAGTGGCCGGTCCGTGCGGGACGCCCGTTCGGCAAGAAGCTTATGCCCGACATCCCGCTCATCACCGGACAGCGTGTCCTGGACACGATGTTCCCGTTGCCCAAGGGCGGCACCGCGGCCATCCCTGGTGCGTTCGGCACCGGGAAGACGGTCACCCAGCAGCAGCTGGCCAAGTGGTCCGACGCCGAGATCGTGGTATACATCGGATGCGGCGAGCGCGGCAACGAGATGACCGAGGTTCTGGCGACGTTCCCCGCGCTGGAGGACCCCAGGACCGGCGAGCCTCTGATGCAGAGGACCGTTCTTATCGCGAACACGTCCAACATGCCTGTGGCCGCCCGTGAGGCGTCCGTTTACACCGGCATGACCATCGCCGAGTACTACCGCGACCAGGGCTATAACGTCTCGCTGATGGCCGACTCCACCTCCCGGTGGGCCGAGGCCATGAGGGAGATCTCATCCCGCCTTGAGGAGATGCCCGGGGAGGAGGGCTTCCCTGCCTATCTTTCCGCCAGGCTGTCGGAGTTCTATGAGCGCGCTGGCCGCGTGGAGAACCACAACGGCTCCGTCGGCTCGATCTCCGTGGTCGGCGCCGTGTCGCCGCCGGGCGGCGACCTGTCCGAGCCGGTCACCCAGAACACCCTGCGTATCGTACGCGTCTTCTGGGCCCTTGACTCCAAGCTCCGTGAGAGGAGGCACTTCCCCACCATCAACTGGCTTACCTCCTACTCGCTGTACACTACTGGCCTCAACGGCTGGTACAAGGCCAACGTGGCCGAGGACTTCCCCGCCCTGAGGCAGTGGGCCATGGAGATCCTGCAGCGCGAGTCCGAATTGCAGGAGATCGTCCAGCTGGTCGGTTCCGACGCCCTGCCGGATGAGCAGAAGATGACCCTGGAGGTCGCCAGGATGATCCGTGAGATCTTC
>DAGU01000100.1:11781-17160 GCA_002498285.1 Methanomassiliicoccus sp. UBA386
GGATGATCCGTGAGATCTTCCTGCAGCAGAACGCCTACCACAAGGTCGACACCTACTGCCCCATGGAGAGGCAGTACCTCATGATGAAGATCATCAGGAAGTTCTCCGACCTTTCCACCAAGGCGGTCGAGGGCGGAGTGGCGGTCGATGACATCGTCGCCATGCCCCTCCGCAACAGGCTTGCCAAGGCAAAGTACGAGGAGGCGATCGACAGCGAACTGGCGGCGATCGACAAGGAGATGGCCGACGCGTTCGAATCCCTGGGGGCTAATGCATGAGCATCGCATCCAAAGAGTACCGCACCATCACCCAGATCGCCGGTCCGCTGGTCTTCGTGGAGAAGACTGAGCCCATCGGCTACAACGAGCTTGCCACCGTGACCATGCCGGACGGCACCCAGAAGAGGGGCCAGGTGCTTGACACCTCCGACGACGTCGTGGTCATTCAGGTGTTCGAGGGGACCACCGGCATCGAGAGGGCCGCCGGGGTCAAGTTCCTCGGAGAGACCATGAAGATGCCGGTGTCCAGGGACATGCTGGGCAGGATCCTGAGCGGAGCGGGCGAGCCGATCGACGGCGGGCCCGCCATCACCCCGGAGAAGAGGCTGGACATCAACGGTGCGGCCATCAACCCGTGGGCCCGCGACGAGCCAAAGGAGTTCATCCAGACCGGCATCTCGACCATCGACGGCATGAACACGCTGGTCAGGGGGCAGAAGCTGCCCATTTTCTCCTCCAGCGGTCTTCCGCACAACGACGTCGCCCTTCAGATCGCCAGGCAGGCCAAGGTTCGCGGCTCCGGCGAGGAGTTCGCCGTCGTGTTCGCGGCCATGGGCATCACCGCCGAGGAAGCGCAGTACTTCATGTCCGACTTCGAGCGGACGGGAGCGCTGAAGCGCGCGGTCGTGTTCATGAACCTGGCCGACGACCCGGCCATCGAGAGGATCCTGACGCCCAAGCTGGCGCTGACCACCGCCGAGTACCTCGCCTTCGAGCTGGACATGCATGTCCTGGTCATTCTGACGGACATCACCAACTACTGCGAGGCCCTCAGGCAGATCGGCGCGGCCAGGGAGGAAGTGCCCGGAAGGCGTGGCTACCCCGGTTACATGTACACCGACCTGGCCACCATGTACGAGCGCGCCGGCAGGATCAAGGGAAAGAAGGGAAGCATCACCCAGATCCCCATCCTGACCATGCCTGGGGACGATATCACGCACCCCATCCCCGATCTCACGGGATACATCACCGAGGGGCAGATCGTCACCTCCAGGGAGCTGCACCGCGCCGGCATCTACCCGCCGATCAACGTTAGCGCGTCCCTGTCCAGGCTGATGAACGCCGGCATTGGTCCCGAGCTCACGCGTGACGACCACAAGGCCGTCTCCGACCAGCTGTACGCCGCCTATGCCGAGGGGAAGGACCTCCGCGGCCTGGTGGCCATCGTGGGAAAGGACGCTCTGTCCGAGAGGGACCGCCACTTCCTGGACTTCGCCGACGCCTTCGAGGACAAGTTCGTCCGCCAGGGAACCGACGAGGACCGCGACATCGAGACCACTCTCGACATCGCCTGGGAGCTCGTGGCCGAACTGCCCATCAACCAGCTGTCCAGGATCGACCGGAAGTACATCGAGAAGTACCACCCGGAATACCGCAAGAGTGAGTGAAGATGCCTCCACAGGATGTGAAGCCAACCCGGTCCGAGCTTCTTGAGACCAAGAGGCGGATCAAGCTTACCCAATCAGGTTACAAGATCCTGAAGATGAAGAGGGACGGGCTGATCCTGGAGTTCTTCAAGATCCTCGAGCAGGCCAAGCAGGTCCGCGACAAGATCCAGAAGGACTACGAGGACGCCATGGAGAAGGCCGCCATCGCCGAGGCCGTGGACGGCGCCATAGCCGTCCGCTCGGCCGCCTTCGCCCGGACGAGCCATCCTGAGATCGCTCTTCGCTCCAAGAACCTGATGGGCATCGTGGTGCCGCAGATCGACGCAACCCTCGTGAAGAGCACGGTGGACCAGCGCGGCTACGGCATCATCGGCACCTCCACCTACATCGACGAGGCCACCGCGGCCTTCGAAAAGCTGGTGGAGACGATGGTGCAGGCGGCCGAGATCGAGACCACCATGAAGAAGCTCCTCGACGAGATCGAGAAGACCAAGCGCCGCGTCAACGCGCTGGAGTACAAGGTCATTCCCGAGCTCAAGGAGGCCGAGTCCTTCATCAAGCTGCGCCTGGAGGAGATGGAGAGGGACAACACCTTCCGCCTCAAGCGCGTCAAGGACAAGGCTCAGGCCAAGGCCGAGGCGGCCGCGGCCGAGGCAGCGTGATCCGAACGACCCCGCCTTCCGCGAGGGGGCGGGGCAAACCCTTCATATTTTGATTGTTTGTAACGAGTGAGTGAGAACCATGTCCCTGTTCGGCAAGCTCATCGCCGCCTTCGACCCTTCGACCCAGAGGGGAAGGGCCAACATATTCAGGGCGGCCTGGATGGCGGGGCTGTTCATGCTGGTGCTGGGCTATCTCCTGATCGTGGTCTTCCTGTTTTTCTGACTCAGTTGAAGTCCATCATGTCGATGGTGCCGGTGCCCAGGTGCACGACGGGCATGATGGCCGGAGCAGGATGGAAGTTGTGCATGCGCTGGAACGGCGTCTGGGCCTGCCAGGTGGAGGCGCAGATGACCTTGACCCCGCGGTAATCGAGAAAGCCCGCCCCGTGCACGTGGCCCGCCACGAATATGTCCGGAACGTCCTCGATGACCAGATGGTCCTCCTTCTCCGGCGCCAGGGGGGTCTTCATGCCATAGATCGGCGCCATGTGGCGGCGCTTCAGCATCTCCCTCATAGCGTCCAGCGGCGTCTCGTAGCTGAGCCCCTGGACGGTGCTGACCCAGTCGTCGATGCTGCGCCCATGGTAGCTCAGGATCTTCCGCCCTTCTATCTCCAGCTGGCAGGGGTTCCCGACGAACAGCACGGAGGAGTCGAACATCTCCGTGAGGCGCTTAGAGAAAGTAGGCTGCGGCTCGGCCGGCCGCACCGCGTCGTGGTTGCCCGGCTGGGCAACGATCCTTATGCCGTCGGGAAGGTCCTTGAGCATCTCGGCCAAAGCATGGTACTGCTGGAACACGTCCTCGATCTCCAGCTCATCCTCCTGGCCAGGGAACACCCCGATGCCGTCCACCACGTCCCCCGGCAGAATGAGATACTGGAGCTCATCCCTTCCCTCGGTCTTGAGCCACTGCGTCAGGTTATTCCACTGCCGGTGCAGGAAGGTGTTGCTGCCCACGTGGACGTCGGAGAGGAAGCCGACCTTGGAGGACGAGTCCGACGGCCGCATGCCGGCGCCCCGCAGCGGGATGTCTGGGCGGACCAGCTCGTTCAAGATGACCATGTCCCCCTTCTGAGAGGCCTTGCCGACGATGCCGATGACCTCGTCGGGAACGATGCATTCGTTGATGAGCGGCGAATCCCTCAGGATCAGGACGGGGCACCGGCCCTCGTCGTCCTCCACCTCGAGCAGCTTGTGGCCGTTCTTGGTGGTCCTGACCTCATTGACCATCACCACTATCCTGACATCCCTGCCCATGCGCAACGCGCGGGGGACCGGCAAACATCCCACCAGCTCCCGGCGCCGGGCCAGCATGGCCTTGATCTTGTTGTAGCGGTCGTTGAAGTAGCGAGAGAAGTCGTTGATGTTGCCCTCGCAGCACGAGTTCCCGGTGATGTCCCGAAGGACCTTGATCTCGCCCACGTCCCTTCGCAACGGCGCGGGGGACGGCAGCTGCTCGATAATGGCCTCCACGGCCTGGTGGACCTCCGCGGCCGGGGCCGCCGCCCGCAGGTCGTCCAGGGTAAGGATGAGAGGGTGCTGGACCATGGTGGACAGGGCCGCGCGGGTGAAGCCCAGAGGGTCATCCTTGGTCAGAACGTACCGGGCCGCTTCAGGCTCCAGCAGGACGCCCTCCCCGGCCAGTGTTTCAAGGACCTCGTCTCTCATGCTACCCCGGCGAGGATATGTCCAGTGGGTCTATAAATCCGGCGGTAGGCTTCCCGCGAACTAACCCGTAGGATTGTGCCAATTAAATATCGGCTACGACGATTGAGGTTCATGCACATTGTGGCCAGGGCAGACCGCTTCCCGACCGAGGACCCCGAGAAGTTAAGGCGGGCACTGCTCAATCTGTTCCCCGAGGGGGAGATGGAAGAGCATGACGACAGCATGATCGCCCGCACCGATTCGGGAGAGCGGCTCCGTCAGCTCATCATCGATCATCATATCCGTGATACGGCCCGCTCCATGATGTTGTGCGGACGTTCCGGACGAGTCAGCAGGTTCAGGCTGAACAAGCAGGTCGCGTACGTGAACAAGGTCTCCTTCGTTGAAGGGACCCCGGCGCTTGGCGTCATCGACGTGGAGATCGAGGACGACGACATCGACGCGGCCATAGATCACCTGGCCGAGAGCACGGTGGAGGTCAGGGAATGATCGCCGCTTCCTCTCCAGCGTTCTCGGTGCTGAAGTTCCAGGACGTTCTGGAGCGCATATCCCATGACTTCGAGGCGTGGGAGGTGGTGGGCGAGGGCCGTCACTCGCTGCCGGCGATAGAGAAGGAGTTCCTTGAACTGACGCCGTCCTACGATCTCGAGTATTCGGCGCACTCGCCCATGAGCGACATCAACATCGGTTCGCTCAATCCACGAATGAGGGAGGCCTCGGTGCAGGAGCTCCTGGAGGGCATGGGCGCGGCGGCCAGGATGGGCATGGACGTGTACACGGTGCATCCGGGCTTCCTCACTCCGATCGGGTTCGTGGCCCGAGACCGCGTGAAGGAGGCGGCCCGGTCGTCCCTCCGCCGACTGGAGGCAATGTCCGGCGAGCTGGGGATCACGATCGCGCTGGAGAACATGCCCCGGTCACCGTTTTCCATGGCCACCGAGCCCGGCTCCCTGGCCGAGCTGATGGACGGCATCGACATAGGCATATGCTTCGACATCGGCCACGCCAACACCATGGGGCTGGTCGATGAGTTCCTCGAGCTCAAAGGCCGCTTCGTGAACATCCACGTGCATGACAACATGGGCGCCACCGATGAGCACCTGCCGGTCGGCAAAGGCACGGTCGACTTCCACAGCCTGCTCAAGCGTCTCGCGGGCTACTCGGGACGGTACGTCGTCGAGTCCCGGGGGGTGGACGACGCGGTGGAGAGCCAGAGGGAGCTGCGCCGTCTGCTCGACTAGGCGCGGCCGCACTTTGTGCACACGAGCCGTCCGTCATCGTAGTGCGCTTCCATGTTGCCGCAGTGCTGGCACCGGTAGCCGAAGGCCGCCGGGTCGGCCGGCGCTTGTCGGTACTGTACGGGCGGGGCCTGCGCTGGCTGGGG
>DAGU01000029.1:0-287 GCA_002498285.1 Methanomassiliicoccus sp. UBA386
ACCTGGGAGGCCGACCCGTTCAAGATGCTCATATCCACCGTGCTGTCGCAGCGCAACCGGGACGAGTCGACCCACGCGGCCTCGGCCCGGCTGTTCGAACGCTACGACTCGCCCGAAAAGTTATCGTCCGCTCCCTTGGAGGAGGTGGAGGAGCTGATCCGGCCGGTGAACTTCCACAAAGGCAAGGCCAAGGCCATCGTGGAGATCTCGCGCATCCTCATGGAAATGCATGGGGGAGAGGTCCCGAGAACGGTGGAAGAGCTGGACGCTCTTCCCCTGGTCGGCCG
>DAGU01000029.1:555-8514 GCA_002498285.1 Methanomassiliicoccus sp. UBA386
TGGAAGAGCGTCAACGAGCTGATGGTGCGGTTCGGCCAGGAGGTGTGCGCTCCGCTGAGGCCGAAGCACGACATCTGCCCCATCCGGGAGTTCTGCGATCTTTATCTGGACGAGCAAGGTCATAAGGATCGGGCCTAGGTCTCTTCCCTGCTGATCAGCGTTTGCGTTCGTTCCTCGCTTCGGCCTCTCTTGCGTCAATGTTGATGGCGACCTCGCGGACCTGGCGGAAGCAGTCGATGCATACCTGTCGGCCGCCGACCTCTTTCATCGTCCCGCCGCTCCGGGTGCCGCACAGCCAGCATATCTTTGCGTTCTCGGCGCATTGCTCTGCGCGGTGATCCGTCTTCCTTCTTTCCACCATGGAGCGGAGGGTCGGTTCCTGGCGCGAAGCTTCCTCTGGCATAACGGAGCCTTGAATGGCCAGGGCGTTATTTGAAATGTTGCTGGCCAGGCTGGAGCAGTATGCCGTTCAAATCGATAATTATATGGGACATCTCGATGATATTTGGTCATGTCTCTTGATGAGCTGTCAACCTTGATGATAACTGGCCACCACGGCGTCCACCCTTGGAATGACCATATGGCACACCGTCACGGTCCGATGACGGTTGCTGGCAATAACGCGGTTTGAAGGAATAGGAATTAGGAGAACGTCGCATGCGCAGAACGGACAAGATGCTCTACTCTCTCCTGCTGACGGTGGGAGCGACCCTGCCGGCCTTCCTGACCATTGCGAATCACATGATCTACGCCAGCCGGTCCTTGACCATCTTGCAACTCCTCTCGGCGATCATCTACGTACTCATGGCGTTCTGGTTGACCATCGCGCTGACCGGCGACGGAAAGTACCTGACCGAAGGCAGATGGGATAGTTATTCAGAGGGGCGAAAGAAGGCATTCAAGGAACAGTCGGCCTCGATAGGAAGGCTCATGACCCTGGTCCTGGCGATCGGAGCCGCCGTTCTGGAATCCGTCCTGTTCTTACTTCCGGCGTATTCATGGGCCATCGTTCTGGTGACGATGATATTCACGATCATCGCATCCGTGACCGGTATCAGGCGCATATCGCGCAAGGGAAAGGAAAACTCTGGATTCTCACTGCTCAAGGACGATGACCGGATGATGCTGAATCAATGGTCATTCTCATCGATATTGATGCTCCTTGTGATCTTGCCAGTGGTCCTGTTCATATCAGGTGGTATATTCGGTGATCTCTCGGTCACCATGGGCGATGACACGCTCAGCATCGATTCGCCGATACGAGGCTGGGACATCGCCTATTCGGACATAGACAACTGCGAACTGAAGGACGGGACGTTCGAGGTCCGTCGCGTGTCAGGGTTGGGCAATCACAGGATCATCGCTGGAAATCTGCACAATGACGAGATAGGTGACTGCAAGGGGGCGCTCTATAGGAATACGGACGCATGTGTGCTTGTCAGGACGAACGATGGGTCGTATTACGTGTTCAACGACACGTCCGTCGAAGGCACCAAGGCGCTGTATGACGAGCTGATGGAGCACCTCGGCCCATGAACAAGGATGGCAGGGCTATGGCTGTGCTGCAATAGCAACAAGGACGAGCTGGACATCTCCCGTTCATGTGTGATCGTCGTGTTATCAATACGATTCCTAATGTATGTCGTGCATTTTTCCGAGCGAAATGATTGTGAATTCGTCGTGCTGTTACGACGATGTGGGCCTGGGTCCCGTATTCGAAGAGTGAGGCTCCTTTGCTCTAAGACGCTCTCTGATCCCCCGCGATATCGAAATCAATGCACTGATAAAATGGTCGAGATTGAAGATCGTCGCCTTGACCGGGGTGCGACGTTCTGGCAAGTCGAGCATCCTTATGCTCGTGGCCCAAGAGCTGAATGGACGAGGGCACAAGGTATCATATGTTAACATGGAGGGTCAGCGCATTCGCTTCGAAGATGGCGCATGGGACCAGCTGCTTGCATGGTTCGGAGATCAGGAGGGATGGCTGCTTCTCGATGAGGTCACATCGATGAACGGTTGGGAAGCATTCCTGGCCAGGGCTCATGAGCTTCGCAAGGACCGCATACGCATCATACTCCTCGTCCCGGGCTGGCCTTTCCACGCCCCCGCACGAGCTGAGGGGCAGGGCCGTGAACATCGAGGTCTTTCCCCTTAGCTTCCCTGAGTATCTCCGGTTCAGGGAGATTAACGTCACCCGGACCCCTCAGGGCCTGGCCAGACTGAGATCGGAAGCGGAGCGCTACGTGAAGATGGGCGGGTTTCCCGAGGTCACGCTCTCGGACGACGACACGCTATCTATATCCATAATCTCCTCGTACTGCCGGGACATAGTGACCTTGGACCTGGCACAGGCGACCGGTTACGAGATCGATGAGATTGAGCTCCTAGGCAAATACATGTTGCAGGCACTTTAGTTCTCGGCCTCTCATTGCTTATCTTTCCTGAAGGGCATCGGGTTCAAGACGAGCAAGGAAAAGCTACTAAGAATGGAAAGCGCAGCTCATGCCAGTTATCTCTTCATGTTCACTGAGATAATCTCCCGGAGCGTGAAGGACCGGACACTATATCCTCGGAAGTGCTATGCCGGTGACACGGGGCTCTTCATGCAATATCTGGAGATCAGGGGCGGGGGAGGCCGTTCGAAAACCTGATATTCCTCTCCGTTCGAAGGCACCTAAAGGCAGGTCGGGACGTTACCTATTGGAGGGACCAGAGTGGGAGGAAGGCCGACCCGACGCGACCGGCTTCAGCGGACGAAAGCGTTCGTGGCGAGAGACGAAGCACGCCTGGCGTGCTTCGGAGGACTGGGTCAAGGCGCATGCGGCGATCGAGGTCGACGACTTCATCGTGTTCTCATATATGCTCATCACTCGAACGTGCAAGACCGTCAGATGTTCGCTTCGGTCTGGGATCGTCTGCCGAGCAACGTGACACCGATGCGCTCGCTCGCCGACTCGGCGTACGTCGGCGAGAAGTGCCTGGCGGCCGCCAGGCAGCATGGCGCCACGCCGCTGCACGCTATCAAGAAGAACGCTCGCAACTACGAGCGGCCTCGTACGCTGTACCAGAAGCTGGTCATCTTCGCTCGCCACTGGCCGAACCGATTCACTTTGCTGTACGCGAAGCGAGCGCACGCGGCGACGGTGTTCTCGATGATCTCGACGCTGCTCAAGCATCGTCTTCGATGCCGTTCGAAACGAGGTCGGAAAAAATGAGGTCCGCGTCAAGCTCGCGCTGTTCAACCTAATACAGTTGGCTCATAGAAAGGAGTTCTGGTCATGATGGTTTTGCAACAAGGCCATATGGGATTAACACATGGTGGAGTTCCTAACACTTGGTTCGAGGAAGATATTAAGCTGGACATCATCGATGATGGTGTATTCGGAATCAATGACGGTTCTGATTATGGCTAGACCATGATCAGATATGTGCGAGGTGATGAACTTGCGATGTGATATTCATGGAAAAAGATAAAAAAATAGCACTCTACTTCCTTGCAGCCTCTATCCTTGCACCGACGGCTTTATTTGTGACCGTTATCGCTTCAGGTGTGAACCTCGGTGATGCCTTTCTGTATGGTATTGGGGCATACACTGCGCTTCCGCTCTTGATTCTCTTAGTATATATGTGGATAAGCAGGAGCGCTCCGCGTAAGATGAGGGTATACACGATTATTGCCATCCCCGTCATAACAGGGGCGCTGGTGGTCGCCTGCGCTATCGGCTCGCTCGTCGTCCTTGGGTCCGGATCCGTGTCGGCGAATCTGGACGATAAAGGACTAGGCGTGAGCGCGCCCTTCGTCGATGAAGAGATATCATACCAGGATATCGACAGCGTGGAGCTGAGGAACGATGTTGATTATGGCTCGCGAAGAGCCGGATATGCAGGCAAGAATTTATTAAGCGGCAACTTCAGGAACGATGAGTTCGGCAACTATAAGCTTGCGGTCCATAGGTCCACGGACGAGTGCATCGTAGTCCATCACGACGGCGGCATCCTAGTGTTCAATCTCGAATCGTCAGATGATACGAAGCGATTCTACGACGATCTTTCGTCATGACTCCTTGAAGCATGGCATGGCCAGCAAGAGGGGGAGAATAAAAGTGACGGGCGGGAGGGATCGATTCCGTGATAAGTAATGCCAGATTTCAGTGGGCCTTAGTAGTGATTACGCTTAGTCCCGTGATCGTGATATTTGCCGGGATGATCTTAGGCTGGCCCATAAACATTACATGGGCAGCCATAGCGGTTATGACCGTCGGGGGAATCGGCCTATGTATCAGTACGGTCAAGGGGAATAAGATCCAGGTCTACCTGAACGAGAAAGGCCTCAGGGTCACTGGGCCGCTTCTAGATGCATCCGTCCCGTATGTGGAAATAAAACATGTTGTGCTTCGAAGAAACATGGACTATGGAACTCGCATAGCTGGGTATGCTGGAATGGAAACGATCGGAGGGAACTTCGTCAACAAAGAGTTCGGAATGTACAAGGCAGGAGCGTATCTTTCCACGCCGGTATGCATCGTGGTGTCGTATGGCAAGAAGACTCTGGTGTTCAACCTCGATTCGTTGGAGGGGACCGAACGAGTCTATAGCGATCTGCGGTCAAGGCTAGGAACTAACTGAAAGGAGCGGAGGGAATTGATACCAGATACAGACGGGACGACCTCATGATCAGCAGAACACAGATCTCATGGATTTGCCTGGCCGCAGCGATCCTGTCAATAGTGATTGCTGTGGCATTCGGTCTAAGCGGCTGGCCAGACATCTACATTCTAGTAATGGTAGGAATCGCATCGTTCTTCCCCATTCTCTTCCTGGTCCTTTCGATCACCGGGGCGAAGGTCCAGGCTTATCTGAACGACGATCGCCTGAGGGTCACCGGAGGCATGCTGGACGTTAGCATCCCATACAGCAAGATGGACCGAGTGGAGCTGAGGGCCGATGTTGACTACGGAGGCCGAGTGGCAGGCTATGCCGGCTCGGACATCATCGGCGGCTTCTTCGGAAACAAGGAGTTCGGGACGTATCGAGTCGGCGTGCACCTCTCCACTCCCATATGCATCGTGGTATCCTATGGCAAGAGAATACTTGTGTTCAATCTTGATTCATCGATGAGTACGGATAAGTTCTACCGAGACCTCGTAAAGAAAAGGGGATCCGTGGCTCTATAGTAGTCTTCCAGATGTGATTCAAGATTTACTGGAGGGATGGTGGGCGGATGAGAAATAAAAAATGGATCATTTTTTACCGAGCGCGCTTCAACTCACGGCCAATGAACGCCGCCGATAGCAAACTCTGGTCTCGAAGGTTCGCCAGCGAACTTTTTATAATGTATTGCATTAAGAGACCTGATGCATGAGGTGTCCATCATATCCAGCATCATCGATTCGGTGCTGGTGGAGCTCGGAAAACATCAGGTGGAAAAGGTCGAGGAAGTCTACCTCACCCTCGGTTCGCTCACGTTCCTGGGGGAGGACCAACTGGAGTTCGCCTACGATGTCCTGAGCAAGGGCACCAAGCTTGACGGCTCCAAGCTGGTCATTGAGAAGGAGGACGTGGAGATCCGATGTCGCTCCTGCGGATACCAGGGGCCGTCTGACAACGTCGAAGGGGACTTCCACGGACTGGTCCCCATTCTTCAATGCCCGACATGCGGCGAGGACGTGGACGTGATCAAGGGAAAGAGCTGCACGGTGCGTTCGATCAGGGTGGTGCAAAAGGATGTTCCGGTACAGGGATGAGAAGGCCGCGCAGAAGATAATCGAGTCCATCCGCAAGGAGGACGTGAATCTGCGGTTCATGCACGTGTGCGGGACCCACCAGGATACGCTGGTGCGCTTCGGCCTGGAGAAGATGCTGCGCGATGTGGGCGTGGAGATCCGCCAGGGGCCTGGCTGTCCCGTATGTGTCACCACCACCGCCGAGGTGGCCGACGCCATCGCGCTGGCCGATGCGGGCGTCACCATCTCGGTGTTCGGGGACATGCTGAAAGTGCCAACACCGATCGGTTCGCTGGGGGATGCCAAGGCCCGCGGGGCCGACGTGCGGGTGGTGTACTCGGTCGAGGACGCCGTCCGCCTGTCCGCCGAGGTCAAGGACATGGTGTTCATGGCCATTGGCTTTGAGACCACCAGCCCGACCACTGCCTCGGTGCTGGTCGGGGACGTCCCGGAGAACTTCTCCGTCATGTCCTGCCACCGCCTCCTCCCGCCGGCCCTGGACGCCATCATCAAGATGGGCGACTTCCGCATCGACGGCCTCATCGAGCCGGGGCACGTCAGCGTCATGATCGGCGAGGAGCCGTACCACGTGTTCTCGGAGAGGAACCACGTGCCGCAGGTCATAACCGGCTTCGAGCCCCTGGACCTTCTCATGGCGGCGTACATGCTGGTGCGCCAGATCAAGGAGGGACGGGCGGAGGTGGAGAACGAGTACACCCGGCTGGTGAGGAAGGATGGAAATCCCAAAGCGATCCGCCTGCTGGACGAGGTGTTCATGCCCGTCGACCGGGCGTGGCGCGGTTTCCCGCTCATTCCCAAGAGCGCCTACGAGCTCCGGCCGAAGTACGACGCCCACAACGCTCGCAAGGTCTACGAGGACATCCTGTCCAAGCGGCCCCCGGTGAGGGAGGAGATCGGCTCCTGCCGCTGCGGGGAGATGCTGCGGGGCATCATCGACTCGGAGGAGTGTCCGGCCTTCGGGAAGGCGTGCACCCCCTCCTATCCCATGGGCCCGTGCATGGTGTCCCGCGAGGGCGGCTGCAACATCGCCTTCCGCTACCGGGGCCGGATGTAACGGCCGATCGTGGGCCCCGGCGCAGCCGCTCTGACGACGGATATTGGGCTAGCAAGGCATTTGTTCCTGTATTGCATTACATGTCACTAGGATGAGGGTCGGCATAGTAGCCTGTGACATACTGAAGCACGAGATCGAGGCGCTCACCGCCGGCGATGAGGACATCGTCCACCGGGAGTACCTCGAGTTCGCCCTTCACGTCTATCCGGAGGAGATGAGGGAGAAGGTCATGGAGGCGGTCAACCGCCTGGAGGGGAAGGTCGACGCGGTCCTCATCGGCTACGCGACCTGCCAGTCACTGGGCTCCCTGGACAAGATGGTGAGGGTGCCGTCCGTCATGCTGGAGGGCGATGACTGCATCTCCGTGCTCATGGGCCCCCGCCCCTATGCGGAGGCCAAGGCAGAGTGCACCGGCACCTGGTTCTCCTCCCCCGGATGGGCCCAGCAGGGAATGGACGCGGTCATCAAGGAGCTGCACCTGGACAGCATGGTGGAGGAGGGCTACTCTCCAGAGTTCTTCCTCGGCATCATCTTCGATGCCTACAAGCGGTGCCTGTTCATCGATACCGGGGTGGGCGACAAGGATGAGTTGGTCCGAATGTCGCTCGATTTCGCGCAGCAGCTGAAGCTCCCCCATACATGCACCGTCGGCACCCTGGATAACATAGGGGCGGCGCTCCTACGCGTCAAGCATCTCGCCCGTGAAGCGGCGGCGGGCGGACACCAGAATGGTTAATAACGGCGGCGAGGATGGGGGAAATCAAAAGGAACGGAGCGGCCAGCGCCGCCCGGGCTATGATACTGATGTGATCCAATGTCTCAAGATTTTCATTCACTGGGTATAGAGGAACCGGTCCTGAAGGCCGTTGAACGGATGGGGTTCGAAGAACCAACGCCGGTGCAGGTGGAGACCATACCAATGCTCCTGAACGGCAGGGACGTCATCGCCCAGGCCCAGACCGGGACGGGCAAGACGGCCGCCTTCGGCATACCGATCGTCCAGGCCATCGACCGGCCGGGCAGGACGCCGTCCGCCCTCATACTGTGTCCGACCAGGGAGCTGGCGGTGCAGGTCTCGGAGGAGATCAAGAGGCTGGCCGTGTTCAAGGGCCTCAACACCCTGGCCATATATGGTGGGGCGTCGATAGAGCACCAGTTCGA
>DAGU01000029.1:8898-10118 GCA_002498285.1 Methanomassiliicoccus sp. UBA386
TTCGCCATCGGCCGGAAGAACAAGATCTGGGCCCTGTGCCGGGTGCTGGACAAGGCCAGGCCCAAGGCCATAGTGTTCGCGCAGACCAAGCACATGGTGGACATAATCGAGCAGCGTCTGACCTCCTATGGCTATCCGGCGGCGGCCATCCACGGTGACCTGACCCAGGCCCGCAGGGAGAAGGTGCTGTCCGACTTCCGCTCCGGAAGGATAATGGTGCTCATCGCCACCGATGTGGCCGCCCGCGGCCTGGACATCGAGGGCGTCACCCATGTCATCAACTACGACATTCCGGACAGCCCGGAGACGTACGTACACCGCATCGGCCGGACCGGCAGGGCCGGCAAGGAGGGGAGGGCCATCACGTTCGTCAGCTCTGACGAGATGCACCTGCTGGATGCTATAGAGAAGTTCACCGAGCAGAAGCTCAAGCAGATCGAGGTGCCCTCGGCCAAGGGCCGCAGCGCCGGACAGGTCCGCGAGGTGCTGGACTTCGACGAGATGGCCGACATATTCGGCATGGTGCGGTTCCAGCTCTCACTGGGCCGCAAGGATGTCCCCAGCGTCATGGACATCTCAGACTTCGTGGCCCGCACGGCGAGGGTGAACGACATCACCGTGGGTCATATCGACATTGGAGACGACCAAACGGTGGTGGAGATACACAAGGACGTGGCCATGAAGGTCCTGAGGGCCCTCAGGCAGTCGAAGTATCACGGCAGGAAGTTCGAGGTGAAGCCCCTGCCCAGGTCGCGGAAGTGACGCTCAGCGCCACTTTGAATAACGGTCCAGAAGGGAGATGGAGTCGTCAGCGGCGATCTTGTCGATGACGCCCTCCTTCTCGATGTCCCTTATGTAATCCTTCGTCTCGGAGATCGAAACCCTGGACGCCTTGGCGATAATGTTCGCCACCACCGTAGGTATAGTGGTCTTGTCCATGGGCGATGCATTAAGGACCTCGCGAAGATCGTACTTGAAAGAACCGAGTCGGTGCAAATTCAACATGGCTGTTCGGGGGGTCTGGGTCCGTGGCCTGTTTCTGCCCGGGCCTCCCCTGCGTTTGAATGGTCTACGTGCCAATATTATAACTCCGGAGTATGAACAAGGAAACGATTACTTATAGCTTGTCACCGCCGGAGGCCGGCTGGACGTTGTACGTCCAGCAGCGCCCTCGCCCTTCCCAGGCATGGCGCAGCGCCAAATATCGCTCTTACGCCTCA
>DAGU01000004.1:0-573 GCA_002498285.1 Methanomassiliicoccus sp. UBA386
TTCTTCCTTCTGGTCCTGCTCCCTTTATTTACGCTCCTGGGCATACAAGTCCAGCTTTCGCTGGAAGATTGGCTCCTGGGCCTGATATGGTGATGGCATGAACGATCTAGACGTCAAGGTTAGAATGGAGGATAATGGCAAGGAGGGCTTTGCCATCATGACCCTGCCGGAGCGGTTCAGGCTGCTTAGCTCGACCATCATGAACGGCGGGTATGCCGAGAGCGACACCGTGTTCTTCTACGAGGTGCCGCTCGGCTATGACAACCTGTCCCCCGAGGAGGACATGGAGGAGCAGTGCCGCAAGTTCGGCATGCCGTCGCACGCGGTGGGGTTCATGACCGCGGCAGACATCCGGCGCGTCATCACCGTCTGCAAGGAGGAGTTCAACGGCGTGCTGGCCGTTGCCGTGGCGACCGCCGGCGTCACCAACGCGGTGTACGCGGGCGAGAGGCTGCCGAAGGAGGTTCTGGACATCCTGCCGAAGCACGTTCCCGCCGGCGATCGAAACCCTCCGGGGACCATCAACGTCCTGGTGGCCGTGAACGTCCCTCTGCACGACTGCGGCCTGGCCAA
>DAGU01000004.1:773-914 GCA_002498285.1 Methanomassiliicoccus sp. UBA386
TGCCCGATCGGCGACGGAGGAAAGTACGCCGGAACGGCCACCGACGTGGGCGTGGCCATCGCCCGCGCGGTGCGCTCGGCCGTTGGCGCCTCGATCCTCAAGTGGGGCAATGGCAAGAGGCCAAAGGACTTCATGACCAGA
>DAGU01000004.1:1121-2688 GCA_002498285.1 Methanomassiliicoccus sp. UBA386
CCGCCATCTGTCGGCCCTTCGCAAGGACATCAACGTCAACGCCATGATGGTCGCCGCCATGAGCATGGAGGGGCTGGGCATGAAGGGCGCCCTTTTCGGCCTCGACGGCGGGCGCTTCCTCGAGGACCCGGTGCACCTGGTGGCCGACGAGCTGCTGGGCATGGCCCTATCGCAGTACGTGGCCGGGACCAAGGGCCTGTTCGAGTACGTCCGGTACGATAAGAAGAAGCCGGGGGTGCTCGGGACGCTCGGACCGTTCCTGGACGACATCGTGGCGTCGCTGATCGGAAGCATCATGTCGCGCATCTACACCGAACTGCTGGAGGGTGAGGACAAATTAGGCTCCTGAACCTCATCAGGGCGCAGTTCTCCCTCTTCACCATCATCCCGGTGGAGATCACGGGCGATGACGTGGACTCGCTGTCCAAACGCTTCTGGACGGTGCCGTTCATCGGGCTGTTCTACGGCCTGGTGGCCGGCGCCCTGTTCTACGCCCTGGGCGCCGTCTTCGACGGTCTGATCTCCGCCGTGATCGTCCTGCTGGCCGTCCACGGGCTAAACCGCTTCCTGCATTTCGACGGGCTCATCGATCTGGGCGACGGGCTCATCTCCACCGGCACGCAGGAGAAGAAGATGGCGGCCATGAAGGACACGAGGGTAGGGGCGGGCGGGGTGGCGTTCGGCCTCATGCTCACCCTGCTGGTCGCGTCCAGCCTGGCGTCCGTTCCTCGTGAACTGTACCTCGTGCCGATCGCCATGGAGGTGCTGGCCAAGAACTCGCTGTTCACGGTGGCCGCGTTCGGGAAGCCCCGCGACGGACTGGGGAACCCCTTCGTCAGCAATGCCAAGCGCTCTGACGTGGCATTGTCCTCGGCGCTCTCGCTGCTTCTGCTGCTGCCCTTCCTCGCGCTTCTCGTTCTCGCGGACCTTCGCATCGAGGTGCTGGTCGCCCTTGCATTGGCGATGATCGCCGCCAGCGCGCTCGCCGGGGTCGTCATGTCGAGGGCGGCTATGCGCAGCTTCGGATGCGTCAACGGCGATCTGCTAGGCGCTACGAACGAGATCTCCAAGGCGGCGGTCCTGCTGACCGCCCTGGCGGTGCTCGCATGGGTGGCGTAGACGCTCTGGTGACCGCCGGCGGGCGGGGCAGTCGCATGAAGGACGTGGCGGGCGAGAAGCCCCTCGTCCCCTTGCTCGGCCGCCCCATGATCGACCGGGTGCTGGACGCGCTTCATCAGGCCGCCGGCATCGAGCGCCTCTGTGTCTCGGTGAGCGCGAATGTGCCGATGGCAGAGAAACATCTTCAAGAGGCGGGGGCCGAGACCGTCATGACCTCCGGCACCGGCTACGTCGCCGACCTGAGGGAGGCCCTCGCTCATCTTCGCTCAAAACACGTTCTGATATGCCCGGCCGACATGCCGCTGTTGACCGCTCGGGGGATCGAGTTGGTCCTGTCGCACTTTGATAAGGCCGGCGTCGAATCGCTGTCGGTGGCGGTGCCCTCCACCGTCGTCAGGGCGCTTGGCGCGGTTCCGTCGTACACCCTGGAGGCCGATGGCCGCGAGGT
>DAGU01000004.1:2799-4336 GCA_002498285.1 Methanomassiliicoccus sp. UBA386
GTCCTGTGCGGCGTCAGTGTGGTCGACCGGGAACGAATGCTCTCCGGGGCAACGCTGAGCCAGGGATTCATGGTCACCGAAGAGGTCCAGTTCGCGCTGAACGTGAACACCCGTGAGGAGCTGCGCAGGGCGGAGGAGCTGCTGCGCGAGCGAGGGAGCACAGCATCGGCACTTCCGGCCGAACCAAGTTTAAATAGGATCGGGTACAGGTAGTTCGATCGAAAAGTAGCGGTTATCAAAGGAACCGCCACTGGGGTGATATGCTTGAGGAGAGGCATTACTATCACCGTCATAATTATTGTGATAATTGCCCTCATAGTGGTGGGGGCATTTGGCTATCAGCAATACCGGCAGAGGGAGTCGCTGAAGAATGTCCAGATCGGTGTGGATGGGGTCAGGGTCGAGAGCGTCAACCTCACTAGTGCGGATCTTAACTTCTCGCTCAGGGTCACCAATCCCAATACCAACGCGGTCACCATCGATCGGTCTAATTACACAATATTCATCAACAACATCAGCCTGGGGAGCGGACAGAATCTAGAGAAGGTCACCATTCCGGCCGGCGGTTCGGTGGTCATCTCACAGCCCTTCACCGTGCTGTACTCGGGAGCGGCCAAGAGCATCTGGTCGTACCTAACCCAGGGTGGAGCGAACTGGAGACTCGTAGGGACGGTCTACTTCGACACCATGCTGGGCACGGTAGGGGTGCCCTATGACCTGAGCGGCACCATCGAGGGTTGATTGAGTCGGTCATGCGAGGGCGGACCGAACAAATGACCTCACTCGCTGTGCCCAGGGCCATTGGTCCTGTGGATGCGGCACCGGACTTGACCATGGACCGATCCGGGGAGAGCATCGAGAAAGTGTCCCGCCTTCCGCCCCTTGATCATATCGACACGGCTGGCGGTGCCACAACCAGATGAGATCGGACCGCGACCGACAGCACCTCGTCCCGGACTCAAATGGCCCTCGATCCCTCTGGTGGGCCAACCGCTAATAGGCAGGAGCTCCAACATATCACTGCCCCGTAGCACTTGATCGAAGGGGCCCATAGGGGAGGTCAATGCAACTACGCCGTTAAGTGGCAGGAGGCAGAATGAACGCATCGAGCCAGAAAGGGGAGGCCACCCCGGTCGACGTCGACGCCCTGCGGCAGGGCGTCATGGGCGAGATCGTGCTGGAAGAGGAAAACCTCTCGCTGACCTGTCGGCATGGCGACCGATCGAAACGGTTGGCGCCCCTCCTGATAGGCGTTCTCGTGGCCAATGCCCTCCTGTTCGTCACGCTTCCCCACTATCCGGTCTACTGGATCATAGCCGGCTTCCTCCTCTACATGCTCTACTTCATAGTCCTCATGATGCCCACTACCCGCAGGCTTCGAACGCCGGCAGAAAAGAAGAGAGGCCTGAAGGCCCGACCGTGGCCGAAAATGGGGCGAGGGATCAGAGGGGTGCTGCTGCGAGGGAAGAGGGCAGTGGTGATCGCTTTCTGGAACACCTTCTTCATCGGCACCCAGACCATGGCCAAAGGCATGTCG
>DAGU01000004.1:4524-4985 GCA_002498285.1 Methanomassiliicoccus sp. UBA386
TCATCACCATCCAGGCGCTCGCCATCATGGGCTACTACTACGTCATCATCCGTTTTCGCCCCTACACCAAGGGCTTCCTGAGGACCATGTCCAGGGTGAAGCGGAACAGGGAGGCGGAGTTCCAGTGGCAGGCATATTTCAAAGGCGTCCTCGCCGTCTTGATCGTGCTGACGGTGCTCACGGTCTTCGTGATAAGCGCGGTCCTGCTGCCCGGCCAGTCCCTTCAGGCGGTCCTTGGCCACATCGGCAATGACCTTGCTCTTGCCGCCGTCGGGCTGATCGTGGTGTTCGTCTCGCAGTTCGTGATCATACGGTACGTTCAGGGCTTTGAAAGTGCGAGGGTGACCACCTGCTTCATCCAAGCCAAGCTGGCCTTCCTGCGGGGCGACATCATGGACGGCATCGCGAAGGCCGAGCGGAGCGGCGGGGCCGGTCTTCCTGCACGGCTCCACGAACTGCAG
>DAGU01000035.1:0-1546 GCA_002498285.1 Methanomassiliicoccus sp. UBA386
TCGTTCCCCAGAAGGTCCGACGGACCCCCCAGGACGCGCTCCATGACGATGTAGGCGACCAGGTCCTGCTCGCGGAGGTTCTTGAAGAAATAGAACATCCTCTTGCGCATGTTCTCCCCGCTGTCCATGAGCGAGTACAGCGCCCCCAATGAATCCAGCGCCACCACGGTGAAGCGCTCACCATGCCTCTGCCTGAAGTAGGCGATCGTCTGCTCGATGAACTGGATGTAGTCGGTGGGCCGCTCCTCCTCGATCAGGACGTCCAGCTCCCGGACGTCGGTGAGGTCGGAGATCTCGATATGGGGGCTGACGCCCATGCCCAGGCCGCTCATGTTGTTGAGGTGGCTTTCCGCCTTCTCCTCCAGCGTGATGTACAGTCCCATCTCCCCGCTCTTCTCCAGATACCTGGTCATGGCGGAATAGCAGAAACTGGTCTTCATCGAGCCGGGCGGGCCGGTGACCAGAATGACCTTCGGCGCCTCAATGTCCGAACGCATGATCCGGTCGAGGCCCGGGATTGAGTCCCTGAGCGTTTTTCATACCTCCCGAGAGCGGAAAATAAATTCATAGGACAATTAAAAAACCTTCGTTATAAAGAACAGAAAACGATTCTGGTGGGGGGGAGGGCCCCCCGGCGGCCTCACTCCTCGCTCTCTTCGCTGAAGTTCACCACCTCGCTCTCGTGCACCTCGGTCCGGACGATCTCGTCCTCCTCGCTGGCGCCCACCAGCCGTGCCACCGCGGTGATCCTGTCGCCCTCCGCCAGGTCCATGATCTTAACTCCCTGCGTGGAGCGGCCCATGGTGCGGATCTCCTGGGCGGCGACGCGGATGACCTTGCCCTGAACGGTGGTTATGAGGATCTGGTCGTCGTCCGATATCGTCCGCGCGGAGACCACTCCGCCGTTGCGCTCGGTCGTTCTGATCGTGATCACGCCCTTGCCGCCACGGTGCGTCTTGCGGTAGTCGGAGACGAGCGAGGTCTTGCCGAACCCGTTCTCCGTGATGGTGAGCAGCTTATCCTCAGGCATCACCACCGCCATGCTGACCACCTTGTCGCCCTCGTCCAGGCGCATGCCCTTGACGCCGATGGAGGCGCGGCCCACCGAGCGGACCTCGGCCACGTCGAACCGCGCCGCCTGCCCGCTGCGGGAGGCCAATACGATCTCCGATCCCTGCCTGGCCACCCTGGTCTCGACCAGCTCGTCCCCGTCCACCAGGTTGATAGCTATGATCCCGTTGACGCGGATGTTGCGGTACTCCGACAGTGGGGTGCGTTTGACGATGCCGCGCCGGGTGGCGAACACCAGGTCGAGGTCGTCGTCGAAGGAGGCGATCGAGATGTTGTCCTCCAGCCGCTCGCCCTCCTCCAGCCGTGGGAGGAGATTCACGATCGGACGGCCCTTGGAATGGCGGCCGGCCACCGGGATGCGGTACGCCTTCAGCTGGTACACGCGCCCGCGGTCGGTGAAGAAGAGGATGTTGTTATGCGTCATGGTGACGAACATGTCGACCACGTGCTCCTCCTCCTTCGTCTCCATTCCCAG
>DAGU01000035.1:1762-31050 GCA_002498285.1 Methanomassiliicoccus sp. UBA386
AGGTCCTCGATGTCCAGCTCGCCGTCGTCGATGAGGATCTCGGTCCTGCGCTCGTCGCCGTAGCGCTCCTTGACCTCGAGGAGCTCCTCCCGTATGATGGCCATTATCTTGGCGTCATCGGCCAGGATCTCCTGCAGCGCGCGTATCTTCTCCTCGAGCTCGGCGAACTCCTTGCGCAGCTCGTCGATCTCCAGACCGGTGAGGGCGCGCAGCCGCATCTCCAGGATGGCTTTTGCCTGGACCTCGTCCAGCTCGAAGCGCGCCATGAGGCCGATGCGCGCCTCCTCGGTGTTGGCCGCCCCGCGGATGATGCGGATGGCGTCATCAATGGCGTCCACGGCCTTGATCAGTCCGACCAGGATGTGGTGCCTCTCCTGCGCCTTCCGCAGATCGTGCTCGGTGCGTCTGATCACGACCGTGCGGCGGTAGTCCAGGTAGGCCTGCAGCATCTCCTGCAGGGTGAGCACCTTGGGCTGGTCGTCGACCAGGGCCAGGTTGATCACGCCGAACGTCACTTCCAATTGAGTGTGCTGGAAAAGCTGATTGAGGACTATCTCCTCCAGGACGTCCTTGCGCAGCTCGATGACGACGCGCATGCCGTCGCGGTCGCTCTCGTCCCGGAGGTCGGTGATGCCCTCGATCTTCTTGTCCTTGACCAGATTGGCTATGCTCTCCACCAGATTGGCCTTGTTGACCTGGTAGGGGATCTCGTGGACGATGATGCGCTTCCTGCCGTCATGCTCCTCGAAGCTAGTGCGGGCGCGGACCTTCAGCCGCCCGCGGCCGGTAGAGTACGCCTCCACTATGCCGTTGGTGCCATAGATGATGCCCCCCGTTGGGAAGTCCGGACCGCGGATGAAGCTCATCAGGTCCAGGGTGTCGGCCGAGGGATTGTCTATCAGGTGCACCAGGGCGTCGCACACCTCCCGCAGGTTGTGCGGCGGTATGTTGGTCGCCATGCCCACGGCGATGCCCGATGAGCCGTTCACCAGAAGGTTGGGCACCATTGAAGGCAGGACGGCCGGCTCCTTGAGGGAGCTGTCGAAGTTGTCCACCCAGTCGACGGTGTCCTTGTCGATGTCCCGCAGCATGTCCTCTGCCAGCTTCTCCATCCGGCACTCGGTGTATCTCATGGCCGCCGCCGAGTCGCCGTCCACGCTGCCGAAGTTGCCGTGGCCGTTGACCAGCGGATAGCGCAGGGAGAAGTCCTGGGCCATGCGCACCATCGCGTCGTAAACGGAGGTGTCGCCATGCGGGTGATATTTCCCCAACGCCTCTCCAACGACCCTGGCGCTCTTCTTGTGAGGCTTGTTCGATGCGAGCCCCATGTCCCACATCGAGTACAATATGCGGCGGTGCACCGGCTTCAGGCCGTCGCGCACATCCGGCAGCGCCCTGCCGACGATGACGCTCATGGAGTAATCGATGTAGGACTTCTTCATCTCCTGCTCGATCGGCCTCCTTATCTCGCGCGCCGGCGCGCTCTCGTTGGTTTCATTGTTATCGGGTTGAATGTTATCCGTCATGTGAGATCACCTCAGATGTCCAGGTTCTCGACCTCTCTGGCATGGGTAGTTATAAACCGCCGCCGGGGCTCCACCTGGTCCCCCATCAGTATCGTGAACAGTTCGTCGGCCCTCATGGCGTCCTCTATGGTGATCTTCTTGACCATGCGGCTGGCCGGGTCCATGGTGGTGTCCCACAGCTGCTGTGGGTTCATCTCGCCCAGGCCCTTGTACCGCTGGACGGTGGCGCCCTTGCCCAGCTGCTCCAGGGCCGCCTCCCTTTCCCTCTCGTTGTAGGCGTAGATCTCCTTACCGCCCCTCGCCACCTTGTACAGCGGGGGCATGGCCAGATAGACGAAGCCAGCGTCGATGAGCTGCCGCATGTAGCGGAAGAACAGCGTCAGCAGCAGCGTGCTGATGTGGGCGCCGTCCACATCGGCATCGGTCATGATGATGATCTTGTGATAGCGCACCTTCTCGATGTCGAAATCGGCCCCCACCCCGCCGCCGATGGCGGTGATGAGGTTCCTGATCTCCTGGTTCTTGAGGATCTTGTCCAGCCGGGCCTTTTCCACGTTCAGGATCTTTCCCCGGAGGGGCAGGATGGCCTGGAACACGCGGTCGCGGCCCTGCTTGGCGCTCCCGCCGGCCGAATCGCCCTCCACGATGTACAGCTCGCACTTGGAGGCATCCTTCTCCTGGCAGTCGGCCAGCTTGCCCGGCAGCCCGCCGCCCTCCAGCAGGCCCTTGCGCCTCGTGAGCTCGCGGGCCTTCTTGGCCGCCTCCCGGGCCTGGAAGGCCAGTATGCCCCTCTTGACGCAAGCCTCGGCGACCTTGGGGTTTTCGTCCAGGAAGGTGCTGAACTGTTCGTTCACGCACGATTCCATGATGCCCTTTATCTCGCTGTTGCCCAGCCTCGTCTTGGTCTGACCTTCGAACTGGGGCTCCGGCACCTTGAGGCTGATGATAGCCGTGAGGCCCTCACGGACGTCCTCCCCGCTGAGGTTCTCGTCGTTCTCCTTGAGGAACTTGTTGGCCCGGGCGTAATCGTTCATCGTCCTCGTGAGGGCCGCCCGGAAGCCCATCACATGCGTGCCGCCCTCGATGGTGTTGATGTTGTTGACGTACGAGAACACCGATTCGGAATAGGCGTCGGTGTACTGCATGGCCACCTCCACCACCACGTCGTCCCGTTCGCACGTCAGGTAGATGGGCTTCTCGTGCATGGCCGTCTTCGACTTGTTGAGGTGCTCGACGAACTCCACGATGCCTCCCTCGGCGTGGAAGATCTCTTCACGCTCCTTCCCCTCGCGGAGGTCGCGGAAGGTTATCTTCACTCCCCGGTTCAGATAGGCCAGGTCCTGGAAGTGATGCGCCAGCACATCGGCGTCGAAGGTCACGTCCTCGAAGATCTCGGGGTCAGGCATGAAGTGCTGCCTGGTCCCCGTCCTTTCGGTGGTCTTGATCGCCTTCAGTGGAGAGGTCATGATACCCCTCTCGCACCGCATAGAGTACACCTTGCCCTGCTGGCACACCGTGGTCTCCAGGTACTGGGACAGGGCGTTGACGACGCTCAACCCTACGCCGTGCAGTCCGCCCGAGACCTTGTAGCTCTTGCGGTCGAACTTGCCGCCGGCGTGCAGGGTTGTTACGACCAGCTCCACCGCCGGCCTCTGGTACTTCTCGTGCATGCCGGTCGGGATCCCTCGTCCGTTGTCCCACACGGTGCAGCTTCCGTCCTTGTTGATGGTGATGCCGATCTCCGTGCAGTAGCCAGCCATCACCTCGTCGATGCTGTTGTCCACCACTTCGTAGACCAGATGATGCAGGCCCCTTGCGTCGGTGCTGCCGATGTACATGCCGGGCCGCTTCCTCACGGCCTGCAGCCCTTCAAGGACCTGAATGTTATCCGCACTGTAATTGCTGTCCTCCATTGGATCATACCTCTTGGAACTTGGATGCTGTACGGGCAGACCGGCTAACGGACCTCGATCTCCACGGTTGAATTGAGCGCATCCCTTACGCTGTCTCTACAGCTTGGGGTAAGGCATCTATGTATTAATAGCCTTCTAGGCATACTGGCTATATAAGCGGGAAGCCCCTCGGAAGCACCCGTTTTTGAGCGTTCCCGGAAGCGATATTATCGTTCTGATAAAAATTGCTTGTCCGGGCAAGGGTCTTTCTAGCTTGATGGTTTTGGACTGCATGAGTAAGATGAGCGTAATGGGCGTTTCGACGGACCTTCTGAGGCAGATCTCCAGGAACGAGGGTGTTGACGCGGACGTGCTCCGCCGCCGCGTTGAGGCGGGGCGAGTGGTGGTCCCCTTCAACCCCGTGCATTCCCCGAGGCCGTGCGGCATCGGCGAGGGGCTCAGCGTCAAGATCAACGTCAACGTGGGCACCTCCCGCGACCGGGTGGAGCTGGAGGAGGAGCTGGAGAAGGTGGAGATCGCCCGGCGCTACGGCGCCGACGCCATAATGGACCTCAGCACCGGGGGGGACATCGACGCCATCAGGCGCCGCATCATCAGCGCCTCGGATATGCCAGTGGGCACGGTGCCTATCTACCAGATCGGCCTCACGATGGCGAGGAAGAGCGCGGTGGTGGACATGGACGAGGACGACATGTTCAACGGCTTCGTGCAGCACGCCAAGGACGGCGTCGACTTCATGACCGTGCACTGCGGCATCACCAAGGAGGTCGTGGAGCGGGTGAGGCGCTCCCCGCGCGTCACCGACGTGGTGTCCCGTGGCGGCTCCTTCCTGGTCGCCTGGATCCTCCACAACGGCAAGGAGAACCCCTACTACGATAACTTTGACTACCTTCTAGAGCTAGCCAAGGAGCATGACGTCACGCTATCCCTGGGGGACGGCATGCGGCCCGGCTGCATACACGACGCCACGGACGGGGCGCAGGTGCAGGAGCTCATCGTCCTTGGCGAACTGGTCCGCCGGTGCCGTGAAGCGGGGGTGCAGTGCATGGTCGAAGGCCCTGGCCACGTCCCGCTCGATCAGGTCGAAGCGAACGTCCGTCTGGAGAAGAGCATCTGCGACGGCGCGCCGTTCTACGTTCTCGGGCCTCTCGTCACCGACATTGCGCCGGGGTACGATCACATAACCTCGGCCATAGGGGGCGCGGTGGCCGCCTACCATGGCGCTGACTTCCTGTGCTACGTCACGCCGTCCGAGCATCTGTCGCTCCCGACGCCGCAGGACGTGAAGGACGGCGTCATCGCCTCCAAGATCGCCGCCCACGCCGCCGACGTGGCCAGGGGGCGGGGCGCTGACCGCGATAGACGCATGGCCGAGGCGCGAAGGGAACTGGACTGGGAGGCCATGTACCGCGAGGCGCTCGATCCCGATAAAGCGAGGGAGTACCGCGCCCGGGGAAGCACCGCCGGCGAGGACGGGTGCTCCATGTGCGGCGACGTGTGCGCCATCAAGCTGGTGCAGCAGCATCTGAGGAAGAAGTAGAGGTGGAGCCACTGGAGGGGATCGAACCCCCGGCCTACGGTTTACGAAACCGTCGCTCCTTAGCGATGCGCGCCTGGACGGAGCGCATGACCGCTGAGCTACAGTGGCGTCAGGAATCCATCAAGCGATACCCTAATCTTATACTTTTCTTCGGGAAACGCCAGTGATGCTTCAGCTGGCCCCTTCCTCGTCGCGGAACTCCACCAGGCGCTCCAGCGCCTCCTCGCTCCTTCCCCGCTTGGCCTCCACTCCAGCGGCCCTCAGGAGCTTCACCATCGTGGCGACGTCCCGGCCGGACGCCTTGGCGTCGAGCAGTGACTGCTTGGCCCTCCGCAGCTCGGAGCTGATCAGTTCCGGAAGCACCCGCGCCAGCTCGTCCCGCCCCTTCCGGGCGAGGATGCCCATAGTAGTCCAGTCGGCGCGCTCCTTCGCCTCCCTCGATTCGTTGAGAAGCCCGCGGACCTCTCTGACGTCGAGGTAGAACCGCTCGGCGTTCAGCACGGCCCGCTCCAGCGCCTCGTACAGCTCGTTGGCCTCCATGTAGTGGCCGGAGAGCTTCTCGGCCATCCCCGCTCCGTTCTCCGCCTCCCGGAAGGCGCCCTCCAGGTCGCCCTTTCCATTCAGGGCGCGAGCCCCGCCGATGGCGGCGCGCAGACCGGAGGCGTCAGAACCGGCAGCCTTGGCCACCTCTGCCAGGTCCTCCAGGTGGCACAGGTCCTGCTCCAGCCGGCTGGCGATCTCGCTGTCCAGCAGGGAGCGGCATTCCCTCAGGGTGGCCACCGCCTCCTCCACGTCCCGCCGCTTGCCGGCCGATACCGCCCTGTCCATTAGGCGGCGCGCGCCCGATGTGTCGGCGCCATGGCGCTCGGCCAGCTCCCACAGGGGGCGCAGCTCGTCCACCAGGGAGGAGAACTCCTCCTTCAGCGCCTCGGGGTCGGCGGCCTGTGGAACATCGTGCTCGTCCTCTTCGGCAACTTCAGCGCCTACGGCGTCCTCGGCTCCGTCGGTCCCGCCCTCGGCCTCCGCGTTCTCTTCGGCTCCATCGCCGTCGAGCTCGTCCTCCGTCACCTCCTCGATGACGAACTCGATGCCGCAGTCGGGGCAGCGGGAGACCTCTCCTATGATGTGGGCCCCGCAGTCGGGGCAATCAAACTCGAAGGTCTCCTCCTCGCCCTTGTCAGAAGTGTCCTCTTGCACCTGAACGCACCTGGATATGGTCTGCCGTCATCTACTATCTATATAAATATATAGTTATCGTAGTAGTTATCGTAGTGGTCAACGAGGGATGACGGCCGCTCATGCCAGCATGGACGCCATGCGCACGGCGTCCTCCGACGGAGCGGGGGTCTCGGAGATGATGGTGACGTCCCTTCCCTCGCCCTTCAGCAGGGGCGCGAGAATGGCGAAGTCCGGCTCCTTGGCCTCTAGCAGCAGATGCCGCTTCTCCCCCTTGGCGGTGTACTCGATGCAGCTGAAGTGGCAGTGCAGACGCCCCTGGTGCATCTGAAGGCAGGAGTCGAGGACCTCGCGGAAGTCGTCCTCGGTGCGCAGCCTGCCGCCGTACCTCGCATGTATATGGCCGAAGTCGGGCACCGGCTCCACTCCCTCGACCTCGGCCATCACGGCCGCTATCTCGGACAGCGTGCCCCAGCTGGCCGACTTGCCCATGGTCTCCAGGCCGATCACGGGGCGCAGGCCCTCCGATCCCATCTGGCTGCGAGCGCGGCGCATGGCCTCGATCACCCTCTCGGTCGTCCTCTCCGGCGTCGAGCCCATGTAGGAGGCGGCGTGCACCACCACGATGCGGGCGCCCATGGCGTCGGCGGCGCGCAGGGACCGCATCAGCCAGTCATGGCTCTTCTCCACCGTCTCGTCCTTCGAGTTGAAGTTGATGTAGTAGGGCGCGTGGACGCTGAGCGCCACGTCCAGCTCCCTTGCCCGGGCGCCCATCTCCGCCGCCTTCTCATCCGTGAGGTTGACCCCCCTCCCGAACTGCACCTCCAGGGCGCCGAGCCCCAACGCCCTGGTGCGTTCGACGGCGTTCGCCCCTCCCTTGCTGCCCGGCGGATATCCCGCCGGACCGACCGACATCATGGGGGACCCAACGCGGACGTGGATGATAAGCATGCTCGGCGAGCGTATTGTTTATCTCGGCGGAAGGCTGTTCCTGTTAGGGTACGATGCGCACCGAGAACGTCAGGATAGCGAAGCCTTCAGAAGTGAACGTCATCATCGGCCAGGCCCATTTCATTAAGACCGCGGAGGACCTGTACGAGGCGCTGGTGTCGTCCTGCCCGGGCATCCGGTTCGGGCTGGCGTTCTGCGAGGCCTCGGGCGACCGGCTGGTGAGGTCCGAAGGGAACGATGATGGGCTGAAGGCCGCCGCCGTGGAGAACGCCCTGCGCATCGGGGCGGGGCACTGCTTCATCATCCTGATGGCCGGCGCCTATCCGATCAACGTCATGAGGGGCGTGAAGGACGTTCCGGAGGTGTGCACGATATTCTGCGCCACCGCCAACGAGGTGGAGGTGCTGGTGGCCGAGACCGCGCTGGGCCGAGGGATCATGGGGGTCGTGGATGGCCAGACCCCATCGGGGGTGGAGAACGATGAACACGTCAAGAGCAGGAGAGAGCTCCTTCGACGCTTCGGATACAAGCGCTGACAGGGAGATGCTGGACCCCTACGAGGCGTCCGCCAGGTATTACGACCTGTGGCATGAGGACTTCCACGACGATGTGGAGTTCTACCTGAGGCTGGCAGAGCGCACCGGAGGGCCGGTGCTGGAGTGCATGTCCGGCACCGGTCGCGTGCTGATCCCGTTCGCCCGGGCAGGCTTCGAGATCACGGGCGTCGACCGCAGCGCCACCATGATGGACCGGTGCACCACCAAGGTCAGCTTCGAGCGGGCGGACGTGCAGCAGCGCATTGAACTGCACCATGGGGACGTGGAGGACATCAAGCTCGATAGGAAATACCGCCTGGCGTTCATGCCCTTCAACTCCTTCCTGCATCTGCTCACCACGGCCGATCAGGAGAAGGCGCTGCACAACGTCCGGGACCATCTGGAGGGCGGCGGTCTGTTCAGCTTCGCGGTGTTCTCCCCCCGATTGGACCGCCCGGAGCACCTGGTCCGGCATCGCGGGACGAGGGTCACGACGCAGGGGGAGATCATCTCCTGGTTCGAGGCCCAGACCTTCGACCAGGGGAACCAGAGGACCACGGTGACGTACTTCTACGACGTCTCGAGGCAGGACAAGCCCATGCGGCGGGTGACGACCGAGTTCACGCTGCGGTACCTGTTCTACCGCGAGGCCCAGGAGCTGCTGTCGCGGTGCGGCTTCGAGGTCATCGAGACCTACGGCGACTACCGCGGCGGCGAGTTCACGGCCACCAGCCCCATCATGGCGTTCGTGGCCAGGAAGACATGAGGACGCCGCTGTTCGATCTGGACCATACCCTGGACAGCGGGCAGGTGTTCCGCTGGAGGAGGGAGGGGGAGTGGTGGCACGGCGTCGTGCGTGGACGGTACATGCGGCTGCGGCAGGACGGCGACCGGCTCGAGGTCGATGGCGCATCGGAGGACATGGTCGCCCACTACTTTCGGTTCGACGACGATCTCGAGGAGATATACGCGGACATTTCGAAGGACGAGCGCATCGCCTCCGTGATCGACCGCTTCCGCGGACTGCGCCTCATAAGGCAGGACATATGGGAGTGCTCCGCCTCTTACATCCTGGCATCGTACTCGAACGTGCCGCGCATAAAGAAGATGATCGATTCGGTGTGCCGCACCTACGGCCAGGAGATCGAGGAGGGCGCGTTCTCCTTTCCCACGCCGGAGGAGATCCTGGAGGGGGAGGCCGACATCGCCTGCTGCCGGCTGGGCTACCGGGCCGACTGGCTGCGCGGATACGCCAGCATGGTGTACAGCGGCGAGTTCGACCTGTACGAGCTCGCGACCAAGGACTACCGGGGAGCGGTGGAGTACCTCAAGAGCGTGAAGGGCATCGGGGACAAGGTGGCCGACTGCATCGCCCTGTTCTCGCTCGACCACCTCGAGGCCTGCCCGGTGGATGTGCGGATAGCGAGGGCGATGCGCGACATATACGGCGTCACCGGCTCCTACAATAAGGTGGCCTCGTACGCCCGGCGCCATTTCGGCCGCTTCGCCGGCTACGCTCAGGAGTACCTCTACATCGCCGAGGACCCTTCGCGGAAGGTCAGGTCGTGCTCGTGCACTCCGGGCACACGCAGTTCGGGGCCTTGACGCCGGTGTGGGCCTCGTAGACCTTGACGAGCATGCCGCTGCGCTTCACCATGTCGCACACCCGGCAGGTCTCCGTTACAATGTCGGAGCCGTCCATGATGCGCTGGGCCGCCCGCTCCACCTCCTCCTTGAACTCCCCGTACCTTCCGCTGCTCTCCAGCTCCTTGTTCGTCCCCCGCTTGGACTTGAGGTACTGGGAGATGGCAGCGTCGGTCACCCCGAAGCGGCGGGCCACCTCGGCCTGGGTGAGGTTGTGCTTCTCCACGAGAACTCTGGCCAGCTCCCTCCGGATGGAGGGAAGTACGTACCATACAATGAGCTCGCAGGGGATCTTCATTAACGGTGATAATGCCTTAACGATAATTAAAGCTTCGGATGTTCTGGATGAGCTCGAAAGGAGCGCTCCTCGATCGAGCGCGGCGGGCGGAATCGAAGCGGCTCAGACCTCCCCGGGATGGGTCTTCTCGTAGAACGCCTGCACCTCCCAGTCCGGCACCTCGTCCACCGACGGAGGCATGCGCAACGTGAGGCCGAGGGAGCGGAGATGCCTTGTGAGGATGGCCTTGGCCTCCGCTCCGCCGTGCAGCTCCTGCAGCTCCATGTCGCGGGACTTGACCTTCCCGCGGAAGGAGCCGACGACGCGCGGCCCGTCCATGATCAAGCTGTGGTAGCTGCTGCCCAGCATCTGCTTTATCCACGGGTGAAGGTAGCTGTGGAGGTTGTCCTCGGGGCTGAGGACGAACTGCTCCTGGGCGTCCACGGTGCCGATGCGCCCCACGTCCTCGGCCAGCAGCCAGTGCACCGATTCGTCGCCCTCCAGCAGGAAGCCCTTGACCAGGAAGCCCTCGTCCTCCAGCTCGGCCAGGGTGGAGCGCAGCTCCTTCATGGGCATCTCGTACCTCATGTAGCGCTGGAGGTTCTCGGCGGTGAAGATGCCCAGGCAGCGGAACAGGTGGCGGACCACCTCCCTGCGCGCCTCCGGGACGCTCAGGTCGATGTCCGGCACCGGGCGGACGCGCTTGTTCTGGTCGACATAGATGAAGGTGCCGTTGGTGAGCTCCTTCATGGCATCATAGGTCGCGCGGTGGCCCAGGGGGGAGCGGTCGAAGACCTGCTGGCGCGTCATCGGTTTCCCTTCACGGAGCATGCGCATCACCATCTCCATCTCGGTGGTGACCTTCCGGGCCTTGGCCTTGCGGCACAGGGCCGCATGCTCCAGGCTGGTGTACGTCACGTAGTCGGGTATCGGCTGCACCTTCACCACGAAGCCCATCTCGAACATCTTCTTCAGCGGGATCCGCGTCTGGCAGCGCAGCCCCGCCTCGGCGTCGGAGCGCAGGCCGCCCATGGCCTTGATGGCCGCCGTCACGTTGGGGTACCGGATCGCTGACCCTATGCGCTGCTTGGACAGGATGTAGGCGAGGACGTCCTCCCAGGGATGCCGCTCGCAGATCATATTGCCCTTGACGAACATGTCCCCCATGCGGACGTACCCGTGCTGGCGGAGCACCTCGGCGTGCTCCTCTGGTAGAGCGTCGGGCTGATGGCCGAGCACCTCCCGAAGCCGCACCAGCTCGTAGCCCATCATGCGGTGGTAGCGCATGAACACGTCCAGGGCGTCCAGCGCCTGCGGCAGCAGGGCCGGGTCCACCAGATCGAGCTCGCGGACCTCGATGCAGCCGCTCATGTTCCATTTCTCCATGCCGCCCACCAGGCGGCCGTCCGCTACGACGGGGTAGATCCACCGGTCGCCGTAGCGGGCGGCGATGGAGGCCCACAGGCTCTGCACGCCGGGATCGTTCAGCGAGACGATCCGCATGCCGTCGTCCCTGGGGCGGTTCTCATCCAAGAGCGCCAGCTCATCGCGGAAGAGGTACATCTCCTCCCTGGACGGGCCGACCGATATGGTCTCCAGGTCCATGCCCCTGAGGGCCCTCTCGATCTCATTGGCCGGAACCCTCAGGGCCTGGGCGATCGAGTAGGCGGAGGCGGGGGAGTGCGCTCTCAGGTGCCGCTCCACCACGCGCTCCAGCCGATCGCCGTCCGCCGTCGGCGCGTCATAGGCCACATAGACGTTCTCGGAGGACCATTCCTCCCTCTCCTCGAACCGCCGGACCAGGTACATGTTCCTGTCCAGACGGTCCAGGGATTCCTTCAGCTGCTCCTTCGGCAGGTCGACGGCGGCCGTCAGCTGCCGCAGGGACATGCCGTCGCTGAAGCGCACGGTGTCCAGCAGCCTGCGGTCCAGCGGAGAGAGGGCGCCGTCGCGGTACAGCGCCACCAGGTCGGCCGCGTCCTCCGACCGCACGTACCGCACGCGGCCGTGCATGAAGCGTCCCAGGAGCACCCGGCCGGAGCGGCGCATGTCCTCCCAGTCGGAGAGCCTGAAGTCCCTCACGCGGTGGAAGGCGTCCAGCGGCGATCCGATCGCCCCCAGCACGTCGAACAGCTGGTCGATGCTGTCGAACGGCCCGTCCTGCTTCTGCCGGCGGTACGATTCCACGGTGCGGTGGTCGTAGGCCCTCAGGTCGTTGGTCCTCAGCCGCAGGTGGTCCCTCTCCAGCATGTACTGCTCGTGCTCCGACACCAGGAAGCGGCCTTTGGCCACCAGCCCCTCCTGGTTCAGGTCGTTGAGGGCCTGCCTTACCTCACCCTCGGCCAGCCCCAGGGAGAAGGCGATCTCCTCCGCGGTGGCCGGTGCGTAGCATTCCAGGTGGCGGACCAGCACCTCGTCCAAGGCGTCCTCGCGCGGCCTCTCGTGGAAGACGCGGGAGCGGAACAGCCACTTGCCGTCCCGATGACCGACGCGGCCCACGCGGCCGGTGGCCTCCAGCCGCCTCAGCGCCTGGTGCACGGCGCTGGACGGCAGCTCGAGGGCCGACGCCAGCCTGGCGGCGGTGTGCTCCTCCTCGAGGAGCGCCAGCGCCCTGTTCTCGTCCTCGCTCAGCCTGCGGGGCCGGGCCATGGCCGTGAGGTATGTGTCCGCGTCCTCGGCCGCGACGAAGTAGGCGTCGTCGATGTACACCGAGGCGATGAGCCCCTCGTCCAGCAGCTCGACGCACCACCGGTCGATCGCTTCGCGGTCGGCCACGGTGTAGGGGTAGATGGAACGTCCCTTCTCCTTCAGCACGCGAAGGGGCCCAGCGCGGCGTATGAGGGAAAGGACCTCCTCCTTGGAGGCGGCCATGCCGATGCGGCGGCGGAAGAACGGCACCACCTGGTCCTCGGTGAACTCGAACTCCGAGATGTCGGCCCCCATGACCTTGCTGAGCACCTTGCGGTGCAGCTCCCGCAGCAGCGCGCCGCGGTCCTCCATCAGGACCATGTCGCTGATGCCCGTCAGGATGGCGTTGTGCGCGAACGGCGAGGGCGTGGACGAGTACTCGATCGGGCGGACGATCATTGAACCGTCCTCGATGCTCTGCAGAACGCCCTTGGCGTTCTTGATGTCCATGACGTCCTCCATGATCTCCCGGTACGTCTCGTCGATGACGGGGACGCCCTCCATGCCCCCCAGCGCTTCGAGCAGGTACTGGGAGCGGACCTGCTGCCGGCCGACGGACACCTCGCGCCCGCGGTAGTTGCGCAGGATCATGAAGGAGCGCGAGGCGGTGTGCCGGAACCGCTGCTTGAACAGCTCGCTGTCCTTCACGGCGCGCATCAGCACCGGCTCCAGCATGCTGCTGCTCAGAACCTTGTCGACGCCTTCTAGGTCGATGCGCTTGGGCGAGGTGACCATGAACGTGTCGTCCGTCACCGATACGGACACGTTGCAGCCGTACTGCTGCGTCAGCACGAAGGCGTACGCCCTCGACAGCGCATCGTTCACGCGGCGGCCGAAGGGGAAGTGGAACACCATGTTGTAGTTCCCCGACATGTCGATGTAGCCCTCCACGGCCAGTTCTCGGTCCGTCGGAATGAATCCGGCGGAGGCGTGCTGCTCCTTGAAGTATGACAGGATGGAGCGCGATGAGCCCTGGTCGATGCCAAAGGTGGCCAGCCAGGAGAGGATGGCGTCCTCTTCGTCACCGCGTTCCAGCCTCTCCCGCATCTCCCGGCGGAAGATGGCCACGTCCATGCTCAGGTCAAACGAGCGGGGCAGCATCTCGCCGCTCCACGACGGCACGGTGGGCTTGCGCCCGGCGGCCTCGCGGACGAAGACCTTCATGCCCTTGGTCCGCACGTACTCGTACGAGCGGCCGCCAAGAACGAAGACGTCCCGGACCGACAGGCGCTCCACGAACTTCTCCGACAGATCGCCGAGAAGACCGCCCTTGTCCGTGAACACCTTGTAGTTCGCTTCCTCCGGGATCGTTCCCAGGTTGAGGAAGTAGATCATGCGGGAGCCGCCCCGCTTGCCGAAGCGGCCCTCCCCCTCGTCGTACCACAGCTTTGGATACACGCCTTCGAAGGCGTCCTTGCTGCCGAGGTAGCGGAGCACCTCGAGGAAGCTCTTCTCGTCCAGGTTGCGGTAGCAGTACGACGAGCGGACGACCTTCAGGGCGTCCTTGACGTCCCACCGCTTCTCGAGCGACATTCCCACCAGGCTTTGCGACAGCACGTCCAAGGCGTTCTCCGAGATCGACACGCGGTCGATGCGCTTCTTGTGCGCCGCGCGGCTGAGCACCGCGCACTCCACCAGATCGTCCTTCTCGAACACCAGCATGCGGCCCTTGGACGTCAGTCCGGTGGCGTGCCCGGCGCGGCCGATGCGCTGCAGGCCCTTGGCCACCGACTTGGGCGAGCCGATCTGCACGACCAGGTCGACCGAGCCGATGTCTATGCCCAGCTCCAGCGAGGTGGAGGAGACGACGCACTTCAGAACGCCGCGCTTCAGGCGGTCCTCCACGTCCAGACGGGTCTCCTTGGCCAGCGAGCCGTGGTGCGCCTCGATGTCCTCCAGCCCTCTCTCCTTTAGCTTGAACACCACCGCCTCCGTTCCCGAGCGGGTGTTGGTGAACACGATGGTGGTGCGGTGCTCCAGGATCATCTCGTACAGCTGGTCGTACATCTTGGAGTTGACGATCTCGAACGGCAGCGAGGTCATGTCATCCGTCGGGCACAGGACGCGGACGTCGAGGTCCCTCTGGCGGATGATCTCGACCACGTTGACGTCGCGCGGCTTGCCGTTCTCATAGCCGACCAGATAGTGGGCGACGTCCTCGATGGGAGCGAGCGTCGCGCTCAGGCCGATGCGCGTTATGGGGTGGTCGCAGAACGCCTGCAGCCGCTCCAGCGTCAGCGAGAGGAACACCCCGCGCTTGGAGTCGCACACCTCGTGGATCTCGTCCACGATGATATACTCCACCTTGGCGAAGCTCTCCCGGAACTTGGGCGCCGCCAGGACGAGCGCCAGCGACTCGGGGGTGGTGATGAGGATGTGCGGCGGCTTGCGAAGCATCTTCTGCCGCTCCGACTGGGAGGTGTCGCCGGTCCGGACGCCTACGCGGATGTCGGGGAAGTCCACGCCCTCCGCCGCCGCGACCCCCCGCATGCCCGCCAGCGGCTCGTTGAGGTTGCGGTTGATGTCGTTGGCCAGGGCCTTGAGGGGCGACACGTAGATGGCATATACGCGGTCCTCCAGCCTCCCCTCCTGGGAGTACTTGAACAGCTCGTTGATGATGGACAGGAACGCCGTCAGCGTCTTGCCGGAGCCGGTGGGCGACGACACCAGGACGCTCTTGCGGTCATGGATGAGCGGGATGGCGTACGACTGCGGCTCGGTGAAGTTCTGGAAGCGGGAATTGAACCACTTGGCGATGAACGGATCAAGGAGGCCGATCACCTCCTCCTTGCTGTGGCGTCTAGTGACCTTCTTCATCAAATATCCCCTCGCATCGTGAAATCACGCTCGATTTCCCATAGACGTATTAGTCATTTTCGGGGGGTGGTCCGAAAAACCCGTTGACGAACCGACCATGAAAGTTTCATATCGAGATATGGCGTTCGGACGTCATCATGCGGCGCACATCGCTCTTCGTCCTCGTCCTGGCGGTGCTTCTCCTCGTTCCGTCGATCGCCTCGCCGGCCGCGGCGCAGGATGATATCGAGGTCCGGGGCATGGTCAGGGACACCAGCAGGGCCCCACTGTCCGGCATCACGATAACGGCAACGGCGGTGAGCGACTCCGACCCCAATGTGGTGCGGACCAATGTCAGCGGGGAGGATGGGGCCTATGTCCTTCCGTTGCAGCCGGGGATCTATCACATCGCCGCATCGAGCGCTGACTATCGTTCCGACAGCCCGTACTCCAACATCACGCTGACCTCATCCATGGACAACATGGACTTCGAAATGACGGAGAGGGTGGGCACCGTGCTCGGGCACGTGTCCAACGAGACCGGGCCGATCGCCAATGCCACCGTTTCAATGGTCGGGGCGGGCAACCTCGTATATACTAGCAAGACCAACGAAACGGGCGATTATCGCATCGAGAACGTAAGGGTCGGAACATACACGATATCGATAACCGCCGTGATGGGCGGGGACCTGAAGATCGTGGAGGTGTCCGAAGGCGAGAACCTGCAAAGCTGGAACCTTACCGGTCAGTCCACCCTGAGAGGCGTGGTGCGGTCGGGCCAGGAACCCATGGCCGATGTCAGCGTCACCATCAGCTCAGGGGTGTACTCGCATACGGTCACGACATCTTCCGATGGGAGATATGAGATAAGCAACATTCCGACCGGGGAATACACCGTCACCTTCTCCAAGAGCGGCTACCAGACCTCGGAGTCGCCCGTGGACCTGAGGTTGCCGAAGTACTACACCCTGGACATGGAGATGGAGCGGATGGGCCTTCCCATCAGCGAGGGGTTCCTGTCCGGTTATGACCTCCCCCACTCCCTCATGATCGTGGCCCTGGGGATGGCGGTCGGCACTCTGATCTTCGCCCTCCTCGTCCGCCACCGGTTCAAGAAGAGGCCGGAGATGTTGAACAAGGAAGAGTCAGATTGACGCTCCCGCGAACTAACTCGCAGGATTCTGAGGTCGGCATCGCTCACGACGTTGCCTCCCGAGGGGCATCAATGCGCCCTTCGCATGCATCTCTGTCTGCATGCGATCGACCGACGCTTTCTTCCGAGGAAGGACAGGAAGCAATTGCGAACGATGCTTCCGTGCCAGCGTGGTCAACCATGCTCCCGTAGGAGCATGTTCGATGCCAGAACTTGCGCGCCCATTGAAGTGCGGTAGTATAATGGCTGAGCGCGAATCGGACTATAGAGGAGTATCGAGGGGTTGCCCGAAAGTACCCCCTGTCGCAATTCATCCCACGATCGAGATCATGGGCTTTTTTGCTCCATATCATGTAACCGCCGCCTGGCGGCGGGGAGGTTCTTTTTCACCTCTTCCTCGACCTGCTCGTACAGGGAGTTGCCGTGAGCGTCGATCGCGACCGTGAGGGGCCCCAGGCCCTTGGCCTCGACTATCCACAGGGCCTCCGGCATCCCTAGGTCCAGCCACTCCACGCTCCTGACGCGGGAGATGCCCTGGGCGGCCAGTACGGCCGCTCCCCCGGTGAACGCCAGATATACGCATCCGCGCTCCTTCATCGCGTCGACGGTCGGACGGGACATGCCGCCCTTGCCGATGATGGCCCTGATGCCGAACTCCCTGATGAAGTCCGGCTCCAGCGCGTTCATGCGCGCCGAGGTCGTCGGTCCGGCGGCTATGACCTTCCATCCCCTGGAGTCCCTCGTGACGATCGGCCCGCAGTGGTACAGGATGCCGTCCTCCAGGTCGACCGGGAGGAGCTTTCCCTGACGTCGGCGCTCCAGGGCCCGGATGTGCACCTCGTCCCGGCCGATGAAGACCACGCCGTCGACGCTGACCTGCTGCCCAAGGCGCAGCGAGCGGACAACCTCCTCGGAGAGCGGCGCCTCAAGGATCAAAAGGAGACCTCCCAAACCTCACCCTGCCGTCGGGATATATCCTCGCGGTGGCCCGGCGGGCGGCCCAGCACTGCAGGTTCACGGCCACCGGCAGCGATGCGGTGTGGCAGTAGGCCGTCGAAATGCGGACGCCGAGGACGGTGGTGTCGCCGCCCAGCCCCATGGGTCCGATGCCCGTGAGGTTGAGCGCCTCAGCCAGCTGCTCCTCCAGGGCGGCGAGGCCAGGATCGGCGTTCGGCAGATCGAGGGGGCGCAGCAGCGCCTCCTTGGCCATGCTGACGGCCAGGTCGGACGTTCCGCCGATCCCGACGCCCACGATGGTCGGGGGGCACGGTCGCCCGCCCGCTTTGACCACGGTATCAAGGACGAAACGCTTCACGCCATCGATGCCGTCGGCCGGGGCCAGCATGGCCAGGGCGGTCATGTTCTCCGAGCCGGCGCCCTTCGGCAGCACCGTTATCTCAAGGAAATCCTCGTCCGTGGGATAGTATATGATGTGCGGCAGGCCGACCGCGACGTTGGTGCCCGGGTTCTCCCTGGTCAGCGGATGAACGGCGTTGGGCCGCAGGGGTATCTCCTCCGTGGCGCGGGCCACGCCGCTCCGTATGCTCTCCTCGACCGAGGCGTCCACCGGCCCGGTGACGTAGAAGACGTGAACGCCGGTGTCCTGGCATATGGGAACGGCCAGGCGGCCGGCGGCGTCGATGTTGTCCAATATAATGCGCAGCTGGGAGCGCGCGACCTCGGACGTCTCACGGGCCTCGGCGCGGCGCAGCGCGTCGACAACGTCGGGCGGCAGCGCGGTCACCGCATCTCTCAGGAGCTGGACCACCGCCTCCTCGATCAGATCTGCCACCATGTCGTGGCGATTGCGCTCACGTTAGAATAATCTGCCGGGCATGCAGTATTATATGAAGGCCCTGATTGCCTTCCACTAAGTAGCTAGGAGGATTCACTTGGAGCCCATAGTCATCACAGATCTCGTCAAGGACTTTGGGGGGTTCAAGGCAGTGGACGGCCTTAGCCTCACGGTCCGCAGCGGCACCTTCCTTGGCTTCCTGGGGCCGAACGGCGCCGGGAAGACCACCACCATCAAGATCCTGACCAACATGCTCAGGGCCACCAGCGGCTCGGCCTACCTCAATGGCATCGACGTCGTCAAGGACCCCAAGGCCGCCATGGCCACTCTGGGAGCCGTCGTCGAAACGCCGGAGTTCTACCCGTACCTTACGCCGAACGAGACGCTCGCCTATCTGGGAGAGCTGAGGGGCATGAGCGACCGGGACGTCCGCGACCGTTCCGCCGAGGTGCTGGAGACGGTCAAGATGACCGAGTGGGCGGACCAGCGCATCGGCAAGTTCTCCAAGGGGATGAAGCAGCGCGTCGCCATCGCCCAGGCCATAATGCATCGGCCGTCGGTGATCATCCTCGACGAGCCGACCTCCGGGCTCGACCCCAGGGGCATGGCGGAGGTCCGCGAGATACTGAACGAGCTCAAGAAGGAGCAGTACACCATCTTCATGTCCTCCCACCTGCTGAACGAGGTGCAGGAGGTGTGCGACGAGGTCGCCCTCATCGACCGCGGGAAGCTGCTGCGGTCCGGTCCCGTTAGCGACCTGCTCGGCTCCGTGAACGTGCACCGCATGGAAGTGCGCTCGCTGCAGAAGATCGACGGCGCCTGGCTGAACAAGATCTCTCAGCTGGATGGGGTCGAGGAACTGCGCGCCTCCGGCCCCACGGGCTTCGTCTTCACCCTGACGGGCAGGGAGCAGGAGCAGGCCAGGATGCTGCGCTCGCTGCAGGGCATCGGCCTGGACGTGGCGTCGTTCAAGGAGTCGGGCGTGGCGCTGGAGAATCTATACCTATCGATGATCAAGGAGTCGAGGTGAGCACATGAGCGATGTTGCGCAAGCCAACGTAGTCCCTTCCGACATGAAGCAGACGATGACCGTGATGAAGTACGATATTCTGAAGCATCTCCGCAGCAAGCGTCTCCTCGGCATGCTGGCCATCGAGGCGGTGCTGCTCATCCTCATCTCCGCCCTGGTGATCGGGGAGGCGGCGCAGCCGTTCACCAGCACCATGGGCGGCTACGCCTCGCTGGCATCGACGCTGGTCATCGTTGCGGCCACGCTGTTCGCTGGCGACGCCATCGTATCGGAGTTCCAGGGCCGTACCGGCTACCTGCTGTTCCCCAACCCCGTGAAGCGCTCCTCCATCTTCCTGGGGAAGTTCCTCTCGGCCGTCTTGGCGATGGTGCTTGTGGTGGTGATATACTTCGGCGTGGCCATCGGCATCAGCGCCGCGGTGTCTAGCGACCTGGAGCATCTGGAGCTGGCGTTCGCCTCGCTCGGCCTGGCGCTGCTGTACTCCGTAGCGGCCGTCGGCCTGGGCATGCTAGTCAGCTCGTTCATGAAGGGTAGCACCGGCTCGCTCATCCTGACCTTCTTCCTGCTGTTCCTCATCCTGCCGTCGGTCGACGGCGTCTTCTCCCTGGTCGATTACCCGCCGACCCCCTCGCTGACGTTCGCCGCCGGGGCCATCGCGGCGGTGCTCAGCGTGCCCTATCCGCCGGAGACCGATGTCATGGTCATCCCCCTCGAGGGCCTTGGTGAGTTCGTCACCTACATTCACACGCCGCCTGTCATGACAGCCGTCGTGGTGATGATCGCCTGGGCCCTCGTGACGGCGGTGCTGGCGTACTTCCTGTTCCGTCGCAGAGAGATGTCCGCGTGACCGCGGCCTTCGTTCACGTGGGGACGAGCTGCTGAGCGGGCGCATCGACCCCTATCCCGGGTCGATAATCGAGCGGATGCGCTGTCGAGGCTGCCCCATCGCCTGCGTGACGGCCGTTAGGGACGATGTTGATGAGATCGTCTCGGCGTTCCGCTTCGCGCTGTCCCTCTCGCCCGACATGGTCGTGGTCACCGGCGGCCTCGGGCCGACGCTGGACGATGTCACCAGGGAGGCGCTGGCCAAACTGATGGGGACGGAGCTGGAGATCAGCGAGGAAGCGGTCGGCTGACAGGAGTGTAGGGACTTTGTGACAAAAACCTATACTTTTTGTCATCACCAAGGAGACCAGGATGTCATTCTTCTAAACCCTTCACACCGTCAGTTGACGATATCCGTGAGTACTATAAGCATAAATCTAAAGAACGACACCATGTAAGCAATTTAAACACACAAGGTAATGTATCCACGTGTTGGACCCCATTATTGATGATTCAATAAAGGTAGTCGAGAAACAGTTCACAACCGAACAGGTTGATAGGTTCCGGAACGGATCTGGGGAAGCCCTTGAGAATCCGACGAGGCACTACAGCCAATCTGCCTCTACTTTCGACCGGGAGCAGATGAAGAAGGCACTTACCAAGTTATCAATCCCCCTCGACACCAAGTCCATAATTTTTGGCGGCTACACTGGGGAGCTAGCCGTTTGCCTTCGGGAGCTTGGAGTGAGCGTGATATTTACTGACCCTATGGATGAGTGGGTTGAGAACGCGAAGAAGGCCGGATTTGAGGCATACAAGTTCTCAGCCGAGGAACTGCCAGGGGATCTACTATCGCGGGTGCGGTTGGCCGCATCCTTTGAGTGCTACTTCCCCTTCATGACCGACAGCACTGTAATCTACACAACACTCCGGCTACTGGCCCTGGAACACGGGGGGCTGTTCTGCGAGTCCAAGAGGACGATTAGTGACATCACCAATGAGGTTCAAGCCAAGCGCCTTAAACAGTTCAAGTCGACCCTTACCCCCTTCATCAAGGCGTACGGTATCAAGGTAAACTTCACCGACGTTGGAGACGTGAGGCTCTTCCACTTCTACGCCCCGTCTAACGATCTCCGAGAGACCATAATTCGGGACTGTGCATGCATCAAAACTCTTTATGACAACTTCCCTAATGAGACTGTCCTTGATAACAATGCCATATCTACACTATCAAAGCTGACAAGGATGAGCGAAGAAAACTTGACCTCGGCCATTTACCGATACGACAGTGCATTCCAGGCGAGGATAAAGTCCTACGGATCGATTGCTAACTATTTCCCACGGGACATGTTCCAGCTGTTCTCGAAGAGATACTATAAGGGTTAGCTGGCAGTGTCGACAATTAGATCATGTGTTATTCGATAATAGCGAGGAAAGCAATGGCCTTCTTCGAGGACGAGGTGAAGAAGCTGGGGCCGGACGTCAGTTGCCGATGATGTAGACCTCTCCCTCGTGGAGGAACACCTTGACGGTGTCGCCAGTTCTTTCGAAGCCCTGCGGCTTGCGGACCTCGATGGTGGCGAACGAGACCGGATGCATCAGCTGCAGTTCCCTATGGCCTTCGCCCAGTACGACCGCTTCCATTACGTCGTTCCTGGTGCCGACCACCTTGACGTCGCGAAGGTGCTCGTTGCCGACCGTATGATTGTCGCCGTGCTTCAGCTGGCGGAGCTTGGCCGTCTGCGGTCCGGTGGAGTGTACGAGGTACAGCTTTCCGTCGAGCTCCACGATGTCCCTGACGCGATACGGCGGCAGGCGCACCAGGTACGTGACGCGGTAGATGTCAACGCCGTCCTTCCGGCCCTGCAAGGAAGCGGATTCCTTGTACTCGGCGCCGTAGGTCGAGACGAGCTCCCTGGCCAGCGTCTTGCCGAGGCCGATGGTGCTGATGTACAGATCATAGCCGCCGTGGGCCTGCATGGCCTTGGCCATGAAGGCGTCCCTGCTGTCCCTGGAAGCGCTGCCTATATGCGCCATGGCCCGCCGGAGGATCTCCTCCCTCTCCTCGTCGGAGAAACGCTTCCCTGTCGGCCGTACTTGCACGATGCTCTCGTAGTAGTTCCCCTGGATCTTGTTGCACTTGGGGCAGGCGTTCCTCTTGATGCGGACGATCGTCTCCGTCTCCTCGACGACCTCGAGGTCCTCGTGGGCCACGGTCGCCACGGCGTGAACACGGTACGACTTGCGGTCGATCTCCCGCGCCTCGATGTCGAGGTCGCGCACCATGGCGTCCTTCCTCACCATCAGGTGGGCCGCCACGTGATCGTACACGGCGTCCAGCTCGTCATCGTAGTGGACCCATCTCTTGTCCATGAGGTACTCGTCGCAGTGCGCGCACTGCTGCAGGTCCAGGTGGTCGGGCAGCTGGGTGAAGTGATTGCTCTGCAGGTAGCAGGCCGCGCACAGGCTGTCGTACGTTCTTTCCTCCTTGCCGCACTTCACGCAGAACATGAGCACCGGCGAATGCATAAGTTGTGAACGTATTTAGTCGAATGCACTGCTCACATCTTGGCCATCTGGGCGTGCGGAACGCCCTCGATGGTGAGCAGGCAGCCATCGTCGATGTATCCCGCGCGGATGGCGACGTTCACGACCTTCTCGCCCACCAGGTTGGCGATGGTGCACATGGAGAGCCGGTTGAGCAGTATCTCCTCGTCGGCGTCCTCGCCCTGGTAGAAGGAGGGCAGCACCTCCAGGCGGAGAGGTCCCTCCCTGAGCTTCCGTCCCAGCAGTTCCTTGTCGGCGGCGGCCAGGATAAGGTCCCCGCCGCTGCGGTGCATCTTCACGGTGAACATGGTCATCCCTCTGAGGTCAGCTTGTAGAAGCCAGTAGCAGGTGAATATATCTCCCCGTTCTGACTGAGCCTCCGGAGCAGTGTCTTCGCTCTATCCTCGGTGATGCCGCGGTCGGCGGCCGCCTTGAACAGCATGTCGCTGCCGACCCCGCGGCGGGGGTCGACGCCGTCGCCGCTGCGCAGCAGCGAGCCGATCAGGTCCTTGAGGATGGTGATCTGCTCCCTCTGGGAGTGCGACGTGCCGGTGGCGATTATGTCGAAGTCCAGGCGGTCGCCTTCGCCGGCGATCTTGCGTAGATAGTACTCCACGATGCGGATCGCCCTCTCGGCGTCCTCCACCGCGGCGATGTTGGACAGGCGGGCGCGGGCGCTCGCTTCCGACAGCCGGACGAACGCCTCCAGCTGTCTAGCGGTGATCGGGACGGAGGCGCCCTCGCCCTCGCCCTGCTTCCTGATCTTGAGATAAAAGTCGGAGATGAGCTTCATGGCGTCGTCGCTCAGGACCGGGTTGAACCTCTTGGCGTACGCCACGTACTTGCGGAAGAACTCGCGGTCGAGGGCTGGCTCCACCATCTTGGTGTCGCTCATGATGCCCTCGACGTCCACTCCCTCCAGCACCGTGGGGTCCTCGTACTTCTTGATCTGGCCCCGACGGTGGGTCTTGAGGATGTGGGCCGTGATGTTGGCGTCCCGCTCGGCGGACGGCTTGTCCGTTAATGCGAATATAAGGTCGAACCTGGACAGCAGCGCGGGCGGCATGTTGATCTGGTCGGCGATGTACTGGTTCTGCTCGAACCGGCCGTACTTGGGGTTCGCCGCCCCCAGCAGCGAGCACCGGCACTGCAGCGTGGCGGTGATGCCGGCCTTGGCCACCGAGATCGTGTTCCCGCACCATACCGGCTTGCCGTTGCGGCGAACGTATATGACGTGATCGGGCACCTCCACGCAGTAGATCTTGCCCTCATAGGGCTTCGTGGCGATGTCCTCCGGACCGATCTCGAAGGCCTCCATCTCCCGGGCGTCCTTCATCCGCAGGAGCCTCAGCTTCCTGTCCAGCGGCAGTTCGTCCATTCGGTGCAGACAGAACTCGCTCCAGCGGCCGTCCTCGCATTGCAACGATACGTACATATTATGGTTCGGCGAGACGGCCAGGTCGACCTGCCTTCCTGCGATGTAGTAGAGATCGCCGTCATGATCGGCCTCTACATACTGGGTAGGCTTGACGAACATTAGCTCGCCTTTCTTGGACAGGGACGCGATCAGGTCCGATCCGTCGACGTCCCTGAAGAACTTCCACCCGTGGTCGGTGAGGACCTCGGTCTGGTCGTCGTAGCACTGCGATTCCATGGCCTCGTGCATGCTCGACCGGTCCTGGTCGGTCATCTTGTCCATTTCATCCACGCAGTTGTGCACGATCCCTCCGGACACCAGGAAGTTCGGCTCCCCGTCGATGGTGAGGTCGTATACCTGCCTGAGGCCGCCCTCCTCGATGTCCACCACCGGATTGAGCAGGTAGTTCTTTACCGGCTCCCTGAACGGCTCGTCGGTGATGCTCGACCAGTGCGGCCGCAGCGTCTCCATCAGGGTGGTGGTCACCTTCCGCCTCTTCGCCGCCCGGTAGATCCGCGAGTGCAGCCCGAGGTCCACGGTCCGGGAGGTGTTGAACTTGACGGAGCTGAACCAGTCCGCATAGTCATCGTCCAGCAGGGTGTCGCACGCGCTTATGTGCTTCGCCGCCACGACCGGGTAAAGCTTGTCCCTGTTCTTTCCCACCACATGCGGGCCGACCAGATCGACCAGGCGGTTGTAGCTGTCCAGCGAGGTTATCTGGACCTTCCGTTTGCGCTTGACGGCCATGATGCCGAAGCGGTGGAACAGGGCGAGCAGTAGTTTCTGCTTGCGCTCCGTCCATCCCGGTCCGTACTTCCTTCTGCCCACGCCTATGTCGACGACATGCTTCACCCCATGAGCTCCCTGCTTGTGGGCGACGCAGCAATCGGTGCTCACCACCCCGGCCAGGAAACCGATGCAGTAGTCCACATCGTCCAGCGGGACATGGTCCTGGTGGAACAGGGCCTGGACCTCTTCCTTGAGGTCGCGCGAGGAGAACTGGTAAGATACGTTAGGGCCGAAGCTGACCACCTGTCCGCGAATGATCTGGGTGGTCTCCCGCCGGTGCGCCTCCCCCACCTCGATGCCGTAGTATCGCTCCAACAGGCCGGTCACATGGGCGGCGCGGTCCCCGTTCTTCAGCCCCGAAGAGAAGTCCAGGGCGTTCTTCGACGAAGACTCGTCATAATATACGTCGCACAGGGCGAGCCCATGGAGGAAGCCCTTCTCGAAGCGCTCCCGGTCCATGAGCTTCGGAGTGGAGTAGTCAGCAGGGATCCGGACCCGATCCTGCTTCGTCAGCTGACCGGCCTCCGTCCATCCTGCGCTTGTCAGTATATGATGGTCCGGCGTGCACTCTATGACCTCGCCGGAGTACAGGCGTATCTGCATCGTTCGCTTCTCGCCCTTCCGAATGACCTTTCTTACGATGCCGTAGCTCGGACCGTCCGAGTAGTTCAGGACGGTGTCGCCGACCCTGACGTCCTTTATCGGCACCAGTCCACGAGTGGTCACCACGGGCTGGTTCTCCTCGATGCACGCCTGGCCTTTATCGGCCAGGACCAATGCGCCGGCCTCCAGCGTCCACCTGCCCTCGCCGAAATCGTCCTTGACCGCCGCGGCGGTGTTGTGCACCACGAAGCCGTTGGCCACGAAGGAGTGGGAGCCGTCCACCGTAAGATCGTACACGAACGGGGGAAGGTTCGCCTCCAGAGTGCGCGAGGACGACACTCGGCTCCATCGGAAGCCGCCGGCCCCATCGGAAACAAGAATGGACTGGCCGACGCGGACGTCTGACGCCTTGGACCACCCCTCCGTTGAGGCATCTGGCCTGCACCACACCTTGGTCTCTGGGGTGAGGGTCAGACGTTTTCCCGAGATCTCCACCAGTTCCACAAGAAATGAAGGGGTCTTGATGCGCCATATGGCCGTGGCCCGGCGGAGCGTCTGGCACATGTCCGACATCGTCGCCACGTCGTACTGGCCTTCCAGCCTTTCCATCCACTGATAAGGCTCCACTTCCTGTGGAGATGACATGTGCCGCTCGACGAACTCCCCTATGGCCGTCTCCTTTCCGTTGACGACTATGAGCGAATCGGGCGAGACGCACAGGCCTGCGGCCGAGGACGATTTGCCTGAGGCATAGATCCCCCTGGGGGCCAGGCGGCTCATGTACCGCAGCATCTGGCTGTTATGGGAGAGCATCCCATTGGCGATGTAGTTGTGGCTGCCCTCGACCTCCAGGTCGTACACCCACTCCTCTTCCGGCGCGATCTCCTCGATCGATTCGATGGCATCGTACCCGAAGCCCAGCTTGTTCCAGCCGTAGGGATCGTCGCCGTCGTTCCCGGTGTACACCACGATGGACATGCCGGGCTTCAGGCAGCAGGCCTCGCGAGCCATGATGCGGTTGACCCACGGTACGAACAGCGGATGCGTGGGCGTCACGGTCAGCGTTCTGCCCCCGGCCGTCCGGAGGCGGAGCATCCTCTCCGGCGCGGTGCGCTTCCACACCCGCACGGCGCGGCCCTCCTCCATGCGGCCCCGGGCCGAGAACGTCATCACCGGCAGGTCGATCTTGGCCGTCAGGCCGTCATCGATATCCTCCGCGCCGGCCGTCAGGCCGTCATCGACGATGTCGCCGATCCTCCTGAGCGAGCCGTCGGAGAGCGTGACCATGGAATCGGACGTCACGCACTTCGCCACTCCCGGGTCGCCGACCAGGAGGATGTGTATGTCGCCCCTGATGCGGGTGCCGTCGTCCAGCACCTTGGGGACGCCGCTGAACAACTGCAACGCCAGCGACTCCTTCTCGGTGTTGTAGCCGTAGATGGTTGGGGAGATCGAAGCGATGATCTTATCGAACAGGTCGGGCGAGGCGGCAATCTCCTTGATCTTCTCCTCGTCCTCCTCGGTGATGTTGATCTCCTCATACTCGTGCTGCTGGAACTCCGCCGAGATAACATCCAGGTTGATGTCGAACAGCGTTGACTTGGCCGGCTGGCCCTTCTGCACCGAGCGCAGGATGCCGTTCAGGACGACCCTGTCGCCCGGAGAGACCACTCCGGCGATGTCATCCTCGAGATAACCGGTCAAACGCTCCGGCTGCGCTCCGCCCCGCAGTCCCTCGGGGCTCTCCTGCACCTCGATCTTCTGCGTGTCGACGAAGCGCGAATCGTCGGTCAGCAGCTTGAACTTCGTGCTTCCCGGCGTCCGTCCGCAGCCGTCCTGCTCCTTGTAGCACTCCATCGGCTCCTTGAAGAACAGGCCCTCCTGCACTTCCTTGATGACGTGCCCGCAGCGCAGGCACTGGAACAGGGCGTCGGTGATCTTGGGGCGCACCTCTGTCGCTTTCCTCGCGAGGCCCTCGACGCATACGAGCTTCCCCACGTGCTTGGCCCGAAGCTGCCTGATCTCCACCTTCGAGTCTCTAGGCAGCGATATTACGCGGAGGTTGATCTCGGCCTGGCGCATCTCGGCGTGCATGAGGTTCCGGATGGCCTGCTTGCCGGCCAGGAGCGCCAGGTCGGGGTGCTCCAGGAGATAGATGGCGAGGTCGGCGTCGAAGTGGTCAAGGTCCGCATAAACAACATTGATGCTCCTGACCTCAGGATACAGATCGGACACCTCGCGGATCCTCTGTATGTAGTCGGTGCCCTGGAAGAACGCCTCCCACCGGGACACCATGCTGATGTCCACTCCCCGGTGCTCGTTCCCGCCCCCCTCCGGGGCCTCGTTGATGGCGATGTCCTCCTGAATGTCGTCTACCGGCAATGCCTCACCTGCCGCCCATACCTGCGGTCGCGCGGAAGCTGACACAACGAGTAGGAGCTTTTGATGCTTGTGCTGCTAATAGCCCGCGCGATAATCATCCTCTCCTCGACAACGGTCTGCTGGCTCCACATCCGGCTCATGGTCTGGCGTTTCCAGAGGGCCTTACGGACGTAAGAAAAGTATCGGGCACCGCGATTAAAGAACTTGATGTTGCATTGACGGCGTGCTACCATTATCAGAGTAGATAGCTACGATGCCGCGAGAAGATATGTAGCTGAGGATGCTACAAGCTCTTGTAGCCTCATGCGAGATGATTTCGTAAATCGTAGAAAAGTAGAGTTTAATTTTATGAAACGATTTTGAGCGTAGCCGACTGATCGGGTTGCGGAGCAAGTTGCATCCCCCATATCATGAACGGTCTAACGAGGCTCTTCCGGCCCTTCCTGAGGCCCCTCTTCCTTGGGCTCGTCCGCCAGGAACTCGGACTGCACTGCCACCACCTCGGCGCTCGTTTCGACGCTCGAGTACAGCTCCAGCGGCTCCCTGTTGACTCGGAACAGCTCTTCCCCCCAGGTGAACTTGGACATGGTCTCGTGCGCTTGCTCCTTGAAGCCCATGATGAACAGCGTGCAGGCCAGCGCCTCGGCGCAGGTCAGCTTGCACGGGCGGCCCCAGTTCACCGGGTTGGCGGCTACCAGGAACGGCAGCGACCTCTCGGCCACACCCTTCATTCTCCTCGGGACGGCGTCGATGTTCCTCCACGAGAGATCCAGCGCCACGATGCCGCGGGCGGCGGCCCGGTGGGCATCCTCCCGCGAAACGGCCTTCTCGGCCCACGGGGTGAGAACGATCGCCCCGTGCGGTATGCGGCGCAGGGAGACGATCTCCTGGGCCTGATTGAATCGAACAAGCTTGCGGCCGGTGCACTTCTTGGGGTCGCACTGCTTCTCGTCGTAGATGTAGAGTCGCACCGCCATGGCTCTGACCTCTACGGCCACCACGTGAATATATCTTTGCTCCACCGGGTTTATTAGGATAGGAGACGTCCCCCCGCGCATGGAGATCGGGGTGTCGGTTCTCGTACTGGCCGTCGTCTTCGTTCTCATCGCCGTGCGGCAGGTCGGCCGGTTCCGCCTCCAGATCTGGCAGATCATGCTTGGTGGGGCGATAGTCGTCCTCGTCACCGGACAGATAGCACCGCTGGACGCGCTGCGGGCCATCGACCTCGACGTCATGCTGTTCCTGCTGGGCATGTTCATCGTGGGGGTCGCCATGAAGGAGTCCGGCCTGTTGTACCACGCGGCCCATCGGCTGTTCTGTAGGGCCAAAAGCGTGGACCGCCTGGTCCTGCTGCTCCTGTTCTCCTTCGGCATGCTGTCGGCCGTGCTGATGAACGACACCATCGCCATCATCGGCACGCCCCTCGTGCTGCACTACGCTCGAACGCTGAAAGTGTCGCCCAAGATGCTCCTGCTGGCGCTTGCTTTCTCCGTCACGATCGGCAGCGCCATGAGCCCCATCGGGAATCCGCAGAACCTGCTCATCGCCATCGACGGCGATGTGCCCGCCCCCTTCGCGTCGTTCCTGTCGTCGCTCTTCGTGCCGACGGTCATCAACCTGCTGCTGGCCTTCCTCATGCTGAGGCTGTTCTTCCGCGACGAGTTCGGAGACAGACCGCTGCATCTGCACGACGGGGGCGT
>DAGU01000035.1:31359-32301 GCA_002498285.1 Methanomassiliicoccus sp. UBA386
ATGTTCGTGCTCATGGCCGCGGTGTGGGCGTCGGGCTTCTTCCAGGGGCTTCTGGGCTCGAACGGAATAACGTCGGTGCCGATGATCCTGCTCGTCAGCGTCGTCCTTAGCCAGTTCATATCGAACGTGCCGTTCGCCGCCCTCTACATCCCGCTCCTGCAGGACGCCGGGGCCGGGACGGCGGAGATGATCGCCCTGGCGGCCGGCAGCACCATCGCCGGGAACCTGCTTCTGCTGGGGGCGGCCAGCAACATCATCATCGTGCAGAACGCCGAGAGGGAGGGAGAGACCATAACGTTCATGGAGTTCGCCCGGGTGGGCGTTCCGCTGACGGCGCTGAACTGCCTCGTGTACTGGCTCTTCCTATCGCTATGATCAGCGGAAGAAGTCGTCGATCCAGTTGGAGATCTGGTCCCTCAGCGAGCGCATGTTGGCGATGCGTTCGTCGTCGGTGCCATAGAAGCGGGCCGGGTCGCTGAACGGCTTGTGCACCTGGTGCACCGCCGGAATGAAGGGGCACTCCTGGGCCGCCTCGTCGCACACGGTGACGACGTGTTCGAACTCCGTGCCGGGGCGGATGAACTCGTCCACGCTCTTCGGCCTGTTCATCGAGATGTCGATGCCCTTCTCCTGCATGACCTTCACCGCCAGAGGATCGAGCCTTCCTGGCATCACGCCGGCGCTGGCGACCTCGTAGCGGTCGCCGTACTTGTTCCTCAGCAGCGCCTCCGCCATCTGCGAACGCGCCGAGTTGCGGCTGCATATGAACAATACGCGCTTCTTCGGTCCGGGGGCATCGATAGTCTGCCTGGCCATGTGGTCACCTGCACCGCGAGCTTTCATCTCACGATATGAGGCGCTATGCCGTCGCAACGTTTATCTTCATTCCCCCTCCTGTCCGCATCACAGATCTCTTGATGATGAAACCTTTAGAGCTGAACT
>DAGU01000035.1:32485-32920 GCA_002498285.1 Methanomassiliicoccus sp. UBA386
GGCAAAATAATCGCGACCAAAGTATTATTGCTAAAGTTCCCGATTCCATGGCGGGATAGGGATGTACACTGGATTCGACTTGCTGGAGAGCAGCGGCGCGCTCCGAAATCACTGGCTGAGGCGGTTCGTCGCTGGCTTCATCGACATCACCATAATCTTCACTCCCATCTGGGTCGTCCTGATGTATGCCGACGTGCCGAACAAGACCATCATCGCCGGCATCGGCGCCGGCCTGGTGTGGTTCCTGTACGCCGGCATCTGCGAGGGCCGCTACGGCCGCACGCTGGGCAAGGCGCTCGTGCACCAGAAGGTGGTGTCGCGGCAGGGGCGAAGGTCGTACAGGCAGACGTTCATACGGTCGATCCCGAAGCTGTTCTGGTTCATCTTCCTGCCCTTCGACGTGGCGGTGGGCCTCGCGACCGAGGGCGACCCGAG
>DAGU01000035.1:33085-33533 GCA_002498285.1 Methanomassiliicoccus sp. UBA386
GCGCCCAGGCCGCAGCCTAGGATGCGCGAGGACCTGGGGCCGGAGGAGTGAGCTAGTCGTTCGAGAGGAAGCGGCTCAGGATCAGTTCGGTGGCGTTGATCGTCTTCGGGTCGTGCTCGCCGCCCATGCGGGCGCGGCCGCCAGGCCACACATGGCCGGCGTTCTTGACGACGATGGACGCGACGCGGCATGCGCCTCCGGAATATCGGCGGACGATCGCGTCCGATGTTTCCTCTTCCTCGACGCCGGAGCAGTGGTTCGCTCGAGCCCAGTAACGCTCCGCCTCGATGGCCGGAAGGAACTGGTCGTTTCCCCGTGAGACGTACGGGACGAGACGGTCGTCCTGACCGTGGATGATAAGCGCCTCCACCGGCCGCTTTGGAACCAGGTCAAGGATCTCCTTTCCGACCGTGGCGGCCACCGGCGCGATCACGTCGATCTTGTCCGA
>DAGU01000035.1:33890-34037 GCA_002498285.1 Methanomassiliicoccus sp. UBA386
GTCATGGCCTCCATGAGGCGGGGGCTGGAGCTGAGCGCATGGAAAGCGATGATCAGATCGGGCCGTTCGGTGACGTCTGTCGGAACGTGCAGGAGGAGATACCTCTCCCGCCCGCCGGAGCGGAGCGTTCGCATGACTGAAGAGATG
>DAGU01000027.1:0-1049 GCA_002498285.1 Methanomassiliicoccus sp. UBA386
GCCGAAGGCCCCGGCGTAGTGCTCACCGCACAGCTTGCTGGCGCCGTAGAACGATTTTGGAGCGAGGGGGTGCTCCTCGTCCACCGGGACGCGCTGCGGGTCCCCGTACACAGCAGCGCTGGAGATGTATACGACCTTCCTCGCGCCAGCGGCCACGGCGGCCCGCAGGACGCCGATGGTGCCCATCACGTTGGTGTCGGCATCGCCCGAGGGGTCCTCGGTGGAGCGCTGCACCGACACCTGGGCGGCCGTATGGACGATGACGTCACAGCCCTTGGCGGCCGCGCTCATGGCCGCCACGTCCCTGATGTCAGCATGGACCACGCGCCCCATCGCCGGAGGGTGCACCGGCGGGCGGAGGTCCACGCCCGTCACCTCGTGCTCGGAGCTCATCTCCTCGAAAAGATAGGATGCCAGCTGTCCGGAGCCACCGGTGATCAGGACCTTCATGGACGGCTCGTACGGGAGCGGACCGATAAATATATTGCTGGCCTCGATGACGTGCTGGCCACCGAGGATTTTATACTGGTCCGGCGTTCCGGTAGTCATGGACAGGGTGCTGGTCACCGGGGGCGCGGGGTTCATCGGCTCCCACCTGTGCGAGCGACTGATCTCCGAAGGCAATAGGGTCTGCTGCTGGGACAACATGAGCACCGGTTCGGAGAGGAACCTCGCGGCCGTCCTGTCCTCGCCACGGTTCGAGCTGGTCCGCCATGACATCATCGAGCCTAGGGACATCGCGGTGGACCGCATCTACAACCTGGCATGCCCGGCCTCCCCGGCCCAGTACCAGAAGGATGCCGTCCGCACGATAATGACCTCCACCGTGGGGGTGATGAACATGCTAGACATTGCGGAGCGTTGCGGCGCCACGCTGTTGCAGGCCTCGACGTCCGAGGTGTACGGCGATCCGCTGGTGCATCCCCAGCGGGAGGACTACTGGGGCCATGTGAACCCTATCGGCCCGCGCGCCTGTTACGATGAGTCAAAACGGCTGGCGGAGACGCTGCTGGTGGCGCATGAGGGGCACCGCGGCGCCAAGGTGCGCA
>DAGU01000027.1:1148-3372 GCA_002498285.1 Methanomassiliicoccus sp. UBA386
GGCACCGCGGCGCCAAGGTGCGCATCGCCCGCATCTTCAACACCTACGGTCCGCACATGTCCGCCGACGATGGCCGAGTGGTGTCCAATTTCATGGTCCAGGCGCTGCGTGGAGAGGACATCGTCATCTATGGCGACGGGTGGCAGACTCGCTCGTTCTGCTACGTCAGCGACATGGTGGACGGCCTCGTCCGTCTGATGTCCTCGGACCTCCGCGGGCCCGTCAACCTGGGCAACCCGGTGGAGACGAGCATCATGGAACTGGCCGAGAGGGTCAACGCCATGGCCGGCGGACGCTCAGCCCTCGTGCACCGGCCCCTGCCGGTCGACGATCCCTGCCGGCGGAACCCCGACATCACGCTGGCGCGGCAGCGCCTGGGATGGGAGCCCAGGGTGTCGCTCGACGAGGGGCTAAAGGCGACCATGGATTACTTCCGCGACATGGTCAAAGGATAAATTAGGGGCCGCTGCCTATAGAATGACGAACATGGTGCTACTGGAAGGAGGATTATCGATCCTAGCCCTCATTGTGATGGTGGTCATCGGCCTGATCCTGCTCATCGTTCTAGTGAAGGTGCTGCTCTTCATCATCATCCCCGGAATCATGGCCCTTGTGGTCTGGCTCCTGACCAAAGACCCGCTCCTGGCCGGTGTGACGTTCCTGTTGGTGGCAGTGCTGACCATCATCTTCAGGCGGTAGCGCCCCAGGCCATTAAATAAGTCCAGCTCGAATAGTTTCCATTTATCGGGGTAGGGGAACAATGGGGTTGGTGCGGAACGTTGCGAGGAACAGCCTAGCCCTGGGCACTGTCCAGATCGCAGGCCAGATATCGACGTTCATTCTCTCGATATTTCTTGCCTCGTACCTGCCCGATCAATACGGTACGTACACCTACGCCTTCTCGCTGTCCGCCCTGGTCTTCATCCTGGCCGACTTCGGCCTGGGGTTCCAGATGGTGGTGGAGGTGGCTCCGGACCATAGGAGGGCATCGCAGCATCTCACCAACACCATCTTCCTGCGGGGGATCCTGGGGGCTGCGGCGCTGGCCGTCATGCTCGTCATCGTAGCGGTGGACAGGCCGCCGGCGGTGGTGACCTTCGCCATAATGATCGTGGCGCTCTCCACGGCGTTCAACTGGATCACGATGACGTTCAACTCGATCCTGACCGCCTTCGAGAGCATGCACTACGTGATGTACACCAATCTGGTGGAGAGAATGTTCACCGTCTCGACGGCCATCCTCATGCTGGTCATGGGCTTCGGGCTGGAGGTCGTGGTGTTGGTCGTTCTGGCCGGGAGCATCCTCAACGTCGCGCTGAGCTATCTGATAACCACCAAGTATGTCTGCGTCCCCGCCCGGAGGGTGAAGGTCGGAGAGGCCTTCAGGCAGCTGCGGCGCGCCACGCCCTATGCCACGGCAGGCGTGCTGCAGACCTCCCTGTACTCGCTGAACGCCGTTCTGGTGTGGCAGATCATCGTTCGAGCGGGGGGGACGCTCGATATGGCCAGCGAGGCCACCGGCTACTACAATCTGGCGTTCAACATGGTGGTGGTATTGGTCTCGGTGCCAACGGTCCTGATGAATGCCCTGCTGCCCGTCATCTCGCGCCTGTACCACTCGTCCACCGACCTGGCCAAGCTGACGCAGCAGAAGACCATGAAGTACATGTTCGCGCTGGGGTTGCCCATCACGGTCGGAGGCCTGTTCCTGGCCGAGGACATCGTCCTGCTGTTCTATCCCGAGGTGTTCCTTCCCTCGGCCGCAGTGTTCCGCGTCCTCATCCTGTCGGTGGCGGTGTCCTTCTTCGGCGTGGGCATAGGGAGCGTCCTGGCCTCGGCGTCGCTGATACGGCTGAACACCCTGGCGTCGGGAGCTGGCGCGCTGGTCAACGTGGTGCTGTGCCTGGTCCTGATCCCGATGTTCCAGGAGGTCGGCGCGGCCATAGCGTTCACCGCCGCCTTCTTCAGCATCTCCGCCACGGCATTGTACTTCATGAACACCAGGGTGTTCAGGGTGAACCTGGCGGACATCCTGCTCAAGCCTCTGGTAGCAGTGTCCGGAATGGCCTTGGTCCTCCTGTCGCTGCCGGACCTGGGCCTGTTCCTGTCGATCGGGCTGGGCGCCGTGGTGTACTTCGCCCTGCTGTTCGCCGTGAGGGCCATAGACAAGGAGGACCGGGACATACTGGCCAGGATACTGAACAAGGATACCTGACGGTCGGCC
>DAGU01000093.1:0-1843 GCA_002498285.1 Methanomassiliicoccus sp. UBA386
CAGGATGATGTCCGCCCCCGCCCGGGCGGCCTCCTCGGCCCCCTCCAGGCTCTCGACCTCGATCTCCACCTTCTTGGTGAACGAGACCTTCTGGGCACGCCTGACGGCCTCGGTGATGCTACCCACCACCGCTAGGTGGTTGTCCTTGATGAGGATGGCGTCGTCGAGGCGGCTGCGATGCGGGTCTCCGCCTCCCAGCGCCACCGCTCTCTTCTCGAAGCGGCGGAACCCAGGCGTGGTCTTGCGGGTGGCGGCCACCCTGATGTTCGGGTTGCGCGCCCTGCACGCCTGGAGCACCTTACTGGTGGTAGTGGCGATGCCAGACATGCGCATGAGAAAGTTCAGCGCCAACCTCTCTCCGGTGAGTATGGAGCGCAGCGGCCCCTTGATCGATAGCACGTTGGCGCCGGCCGGAACGGCTTCGCCGTCCATTGCCAGCGCCGTCACCTTGAGATCGAGCCGCTGGAACACCTCGATCGCCTGCTCCAGGCCGGCCACCACTCCGTCCTCGTTGGCCCTGATGCGGGCGGTGCCCTCTTCGTCCCCAATAAGGGCGAGGGTGGTGATGTCGCCGTCCCCTACGTCCTCCTGGAGATACTCCTCGACCCACCTCATGCGATCGCCTCTTGTTACGTCAGCCTTACAGTTCGAACTCCTGGTCCGAGATCGGCATCAGGACCTTCCTGCCATTGGCCTCTATATCCTTGGCCAGGGGCGAGCGGTCGTCGGAGTGCATCAGCACGACCGTCTCTGGATCGCACGCCTCCACGAATGCCAGCAGGTCGTTGTGGTCGGCGTGCGCGGATAGGTCGTACTTGCGCACCTCGCACTTTATCTTGACCGGGTGCGGCAGCTCCTCCTTGGTGGCCTGGACGTTGATGATCCCTTCATTCATGAGCATGTGACCGTTGGAGCCCTCCACCTGGAACCCGGAGAGCAGGATGGCGCTCCTGGGATCGTTCTTCACGTCATCGATGTAGCTGAGCACCGGACCCCCGTCCAGCATGCCGCCGGTGGTCACGATGACCTGGGCCTCCTTGCGGGCGCGATGGCGGTCCGCTGGGGTCCTAACCTCGTGGAACTTGCGTTTTGCGGCCCTCAGCGCCTTCTCGTTGCGCACGTATTCGGGCCGGTCGAGGTAGTAGCGGCTGATCGTCTTGCCCATGCCGTCCACCCACATGTTGTACCTGAGGTCCTTGAGGATGAGCATGATCTCCTGCGTCCGGCCGACCGCGAAGCAGGGCAAGATGGCGCGGCCGCCCCTTTCCACGACCTCCTTGACCTTTTCGACGAGTTCCTGCTCGGTCTTGGCGCGGTCAGTGTGGTTCCGACCAGCGTAGGTCGCCTCCAAGATGAGGTTGTCGCACTTCACGGGGTGAGCGCCCCACACCAGCCTCATGTTGGTGGTGTGCAGGTCGCCGGTGAACACCGTTGTCCGATCGCCCCTTAGCTCGTACATGGTGGCTCCGGGAAGGTGTCCAGCGGGGTGGAGTTCGACCTCGAATCCGCCTACATCCATGATCTCACCGTACGTCATGGTGGTGAAGCTGCGCATCAGGGTCTGAATGTCCTCCTCGTCGTACGGTTTAGGGTACCCTTCGAGCCCGGCGATCTTCAGGGAGTCCCGGACCAGCAGCTCCACCACATCGGCGGTGATGGGGGTGGACACAACCTCGGTGTCGTACTTCCCGCACAGCCAGGGTAGCATGCCGCAGTGGTCGAGGTGGCTGTGGGTGAGGAACGCCATGTCCACCGGCGGAGCGGCCAGGGGATATTGTGGCGGTTTGGACGCAGTCATTCCATATTCGAAAAGAAGATTGGCCCCCTTGTTCTGCAGGACCAT
>DAGU01000093.1:2033-8559 GCA_002498285.1 Methanomassiliicoccus sp. UBA386
CAACTGTCGGTCCCTTCCACGGGGGTCAAGCTCCATCAGGACTGGCTGCTGCCAGATGCCCAGGTCGAGCTTGCCCTGGTGAAAGGGTATGACCAGGGACGGACCGAGGAACGATGCGCGGATATGGGAATGGCCATTGCCATCCCCCCAGCGCAGGTGATGCTCATACTCCATCTCTTTAGGCATCAGCCTCTGAAGGGCCTCGCGCATGTCCTTCTGCAGGCCGCCCTCGTACTCTATGGTGAACAGGGCACAGGTTGAATGGGGAACGAATGCGCATAGGAGGCCCTCGCGGAGGCCTGAGTTCCTAAGCGCGTCTGTCAGCGTTACGGTTAGATCGACGATGCTTCCTTCAGCTTTCGTCCTTATCTGTATCTGTTCCCTATGGCTCCCCATACCTAAATCTACCACCGCTACCAAAGGGCGAGTATAAGTAGATGATGGATGCGCCGGTAGGCACTGATTACTTTAGCCAGATGTATCGCGGGCAGAATATTCCTATAAAAGCCGAAAAGAAAGGGAAGGGTTATTAAACGTGATAGGTCTCGCCATTCTAGTGTCCGAGAACATGGCTTTATCGAACAATGGCTGGGCTCGCGCCCAATCCGACAAGGTCTGGCTTAGTTCGGGCTTCCGCGTCATGCTGATCAAGATGGGCATCGATAAGGCGGGCAGCGTCAACCAGCTGGGAAGGGAGCTGGGTTACCGCTCCCGGGTGCATCCGGGATGGAGCATACGGCAGATCCTGGTGGGCAAGCAGCCGTTCCCCCTGGACCGCCTCAGGGCGATGGCCGAGTTCCTGGAATATCCCCTGGAAGACATACTGCGCCATCAGACCAGCCATTCATCGGTGACGGTGGAGAACACTCGCAGGGCCCTTGAGGCCAACGGCATGCCCTTCTTCATACCCCGGTGAGCCCTCGCATCCTCGTGCTGGATATTATGTCGCGGCGATAAATGATTTATAGTCCGCATGGCATAACCTAGAATGTCGGACATTCGTCCGACCCGGGATGGGGTCTGCACTTGAGGAAACGCGGTCGCATACGTGACGAGGCGACGAGCTCGCTGGTACGCAATGGAGTATACCATCTCGCTGACACGTATGACGATGTGGAGGCCAAGAAGTTCGACGGCCCCGTGGTCTACAGCTTCTGGAGCGCGGTGAAGTACACCTTTGGCCTATCCCTCCTGCTGTGGTGGTTGCCTGTGTTCGGGCAGATGATCGCCGGATACGTGGGCGGAAGGAGGGCCGGATCGCCCTGGAAGGGCATGGTGGCGGCCATGATCCCGGTGGCGTTCTTCTTCCTCATCGATGAGCTGGTCGCCATGGGCATCGTTCCCACGGTGTGGTTCGGCATCGATCTCTCTCCGGCGGCCATGATGGCGCTCATCGGGACCATCATGCCGGTCGTTCAGCCTTATCTGGAGTTCGTCAACATGTATCTGACGTCCTTCTTCTCCTCCCTGCAGACCGCCACCGAGCTGGGCTTCGACAGCTACATAATCACCGTGGCGTTCGCCTACATCGGAGGCGTGCTCTCCTTGCAGAACCGGCGCGAGATGGAGCTGCTGTCAAAGATGAGCCGGGGCAACAACACCACCGTCGTCCTGGAAGGCAACACCTTCCAGACCGCCCCCGCCAGGACCAGGAGGGCGGAGATGGGGTTCTCCGACCTGGATGCCGTAACTGCCTCCAACGATGACGGCATTTCCCCGCGCTCGTTCAGGCGGGCCATGTATGACGAGGAGCTGTTCGATTCCCTCACTGACGAGGAGAGGAGGAGCCTCAGGGATCGGGCCCAGGACATGGTCGCCCAGCAGAGGCAGCTTGAACGGAGGCTCCGCCGGGCGGCGGAGGAGGAGCGATCCCTGCGGGCCCGCACCGCCGACGACTCCCTGGACTGGGAGTTCATCTGACCGGCCATGCGTTCTCACAGAACCATTTTATATATGCATCATTTTCGAGAGTCGGTTTTAATATGTTCTGTCCCAAGTGCGGCAGCATAATGCGGCCAAAGGAAAAGGGCAAGTCCGAGCTTGTGTGCAGCAAACCCGAATGCGCCAACAAGGAGAAGGTAGACAACCTTGCCAAGGGAGCCACCATGATCATCCGGACCGAGATGACCAAGAAGGAGGTGGAGGACTGTCCCGTGGTGGGAAGTGCGGAGAGCATCATGCCCACCACCGACGCGACCTGCCCAAAATGTTCCCATCCGAAGGCATACTGGTACCTCAGGCAGACCCGCAAGGCCGATGAGCCGGAGACGACCTTCCTCACCTGCTGCTCCTGTGGCCACAAGTGGCGTGCCTATTGACCCAGCGCAGCCATGGAAGTTTATATTATGGAAAACGCGTTTACCTTGAACTCATAGATTTGGGGGAATTTGATGTTTCACGCTAAGATAAAATCGGAGGCTCTTAAAGGCATAGTCGATGTGGTCTCCACTCTAGTGGATGAGGCAAAGTTCAACATTAATGCCGACGGCTTCGATCTGAAGGCGGTCGACCCCGCCCACGTTGCCATGATCGAGATGAAGGTGGAGAAAGGTGCCTTCGAAGAGTTCGCCGCCGACGAGACCGAGCTCGGTGTAGACCTCGACAAGATCAAGGAGGTCCTCAGACTGGCCCGCTCCGGGGACATAATCGAGATGGAGCAGGACGAGGAGAAGAGCCGCCTCATCCTTCACGTCGGGAACATCACCCGCCGCATGAACCTTGTGGACATCACCGGTATGAGCGACCCCAGGGTGCCCAACCTTTCCCTTCCCGCCCTGGTGGCGGTGACCTCTGACGAGCTCCAGAAGGGCATCCGCGCCGCCGAGTCGGTCAGCGACCACATAGCCCTCACCGCGACCCCCGAAGGCTTTGAGATGTACTCGGAAGGAGACACCGACTCGGCGACCCTGCACCTGCCCAAGGATCTCCTCATATCCCTGGAATGCGACGAGCGGGTTAGGAGCCTATTCCCATTGGACTACTTCTCCAACATGGTTCGTTCGATCCCCGCGGGCTCAGTGGTATCCATCAATCTGGGGAGCGACTACCCGGTGAAGCTGGAGTTCGAGATCGCCGACAAGAAGGGCTCGGTCAGATATCTTCTCGCCCCCAGGATCGAGAGCGATTGAGCAAACCCCTTCCCGACAAACATCTTTACCCTTTCCGTACGCCCTTTCCAACAAGGCCCCTGGCTTTTGAAAGGAATCGGGAAAGTTTTTTAATGATATCCCGATTATTGACCGAATCCCACTCTACCCGAGGTGCCAAATTTGCCCTTGTATGATGACAAAACCATTAAGATGCTGGAATCAAAGGCGAACATTATCCGCCGGCACGTTATTAAAATGACCTTCACAGCTCAGTCAGGCCATCCCGGCGGTTCACTGTCCTACGCCGATATCCTCTCCGCGCTTTACTTCCAGGTGATGAATCACCGGCCCGTGGACCCCCAATGGGAAGACCGCGACCGCCTGGTGCTTTCCAAGGGCCATGCCGCACCTGCTTACTACGCTGCCCTAGCCGAGTCCGGCTACATCCCCGTGGACGAACTGCTGAGCCTGCGAAAGCTTGGCTCCAATCTGCAGGGGCACCCCTGCCGGCAGAAGACCCCCGGGGTTGAGATGTCCACGGGCTCCCTGGGACAGGGACTAAGTGTCGCCAACGGCATGGCGCTGGCGGCCAAGCTGGACCGCCGCCCCTGCCGCATCTACTGCCTGTGCGGGGACGGAGAGATGGAGGAGGGGCAGAACTGGGAGGCCGCCATGCTGGCGTCCCATTACAAGTTGGATAACATCACCGCCTTCATCGACCGCAACATGATGCAGATTGACGGGCCCACCGAGAACGTCATGTCGCTGGAACCCCTGGCGGACAAGTGGCGGGCCTTTGGATGGAACGTTCTGGAGATCAACGGGCATGACATGCGTCAGATTCTGGAGGCCTGCGACAAGGCGTCCCAGGTAAAGGGTAAGCCCACCATGATCATCGCCCACACCATCAAGGGAAAGGGCGTCTCCTTCATGGAGGGGGCGGTGGCCTTCCATGGGAAGGCCCCCAATCCGGACGAGTATCGCATCGCCCTCAAGGAACTGGGGGAATCGTCATGAAGTGGGTCTACACCAGCCAGAGGAAGGAGTACGCCAATGCCCTGACCGAGCTGGGAAGGACCCGCACCGACGTGGTGGTGCTCGACGCCGACCTATCGTCCAGCACCAGGACCGTCGAGTTCGCCAAGAAGTTCCCTGAGAGGTTCTTCAACTGCGGCATCGCCGAACAGAACATGATGGGCACCGCGGCTGGACTGGCGGCGAGCGGCAAGGTGGTGTTCGCCTCGACCTTCGCGGTCTTCGCCACCGGCCGGTGCTGGGACCAGATCAGGCAGTCCATCGCCTACCCCAATCTGGACGTCAAGATCGTGGCGACGCACGCCGGCATCACCGTGGGCGGCGACGGCGCCTCGCACCAGGCCCTGGAGGACATAGGCCTCATGAGGTCGCTGCCCAACATGACAGTGATCGTGCCAGCGGACGGCATAGAGGCGTACAAGGCGGTGAAGGCCGTCGCCGACCACTGCGGCCCCTGCTATGTCCGTCTCGGAAGAGCGGACGTCCCAATGCTGACGTCCGTGGACTCGGAGTTCATCATCGGCAAGGCCGCCGTGCTCCGGGAAGGCAGCGACGTCACCCTGGTCGGCTGCGGCCAGATGGTGGCCGCCTGCATGGACGCTGCCGAGGAGCTGCACAAGAGGGGGGTGGAGGCGGAGGTCATCAACATGTCCACCGTCAAGCCTCTGGACGAAGAGGTCCTGCTGCGCTCCGTGGAGAAGACCGGGGCGGTGGTGACCGCTGAAGAGCACAGCATCACCACCGGGCTCGGGAGCGCCGTGGCCTCGGTGCTCGGAGAGAACCTCCCGTCCCCCATGAAGATGATAGGGACGCCCGACTGTTTCGGCGAGTCGGGGGAGAGCGAGGAACTTATGCGCCGTTATGGCCTCACCGCGGAGAGGGTCGCCCTGGCCGCTGAAGAGGTCATCCGGAGGAAGAAACAATGAAGATATTCATCGACACTGCCAACCTGGACAAGATCCGCGAAGTGAACAGCTGGGGCATCCTGGATGGCGTCACCACAAACCCCAGCCTGGTGGCCAAGGAGAACACTGACTTCGAGACCCTAGTGGGCGAGATCTGCGGGATAGTGGACGGCCCCATCAGCGCGGAGGTCATGAGCGTAACCGCGCCCGAGATGGTGGCCGAGGCGCGCAAGCTGGCCGCCATCAACAAGAACGTGGTCATCAAGGTCCCCATGACCGAGGAGGGCTTGAAGGCCACCAAGGCGCTGGCCGATGAGGGCATTAGGGTCAACATGACGCTGGTGTTCTCGGCTGCCCAGGCGTTGCTGGCATGCAAGGCCGGGGCCCGCTACATCTCGCCGTTCGTGGGCCGCTTCGACGACGTGGGGGAGGACGGCATGAGGCTTATCTCCGAGATCATGGACATCCTGGACTCGTATGATTTCGAGACCGAGGTCATCGTTGCATCGATCCGCCATCCGATACACGTCACGCAGGCCGCCAGGATGGGCGCGCACATCGCCACGATCCCCTACGATGTGCTGAAGAAGATGTTCAACCATCCTCTCACGGACATCGGCATCAAGCGGTTCCAGGACGACTGGGCCAAGGTGCCGAAGAAGTGAAGGAAACCTTTTCCCTTTCTTTACTTTAGACCAACAGGCGGCCTTTCCCTATCGTGGTGTCCATTCATCACGGCTCGCGCTGTGCAGGCTCGTTCGTGAACACGCCGCCAAGACGCCTGGAACGTACTATTTTCATTGACCTTTGCCGGCCGACGTCGGGGCGGTTTTCGAGCGAAAGATATATTGCTACGTGACCGATTTTTCAGACCGCCATGGAACCTGTCAGAACTGCAGCGCAGCTTGCACGCAATGCTTCCTACGGCCTGTCAAGCGTGGACCTCGGGACAAGGAACGAGGCCCTGCTGCGGATAGCCGAGGCGTTGAAGGCGAGCATGGACGCGATCGTGGATGCCAACCGGAAGGACCTTGAGGTCGCCAAGACGGCCGAGATATCGCCGGTCATGATCAAGCGCCTGCGGTATGATGAGGAGAAGATCGAGGAATCGGTCCGCTCCATCCACTCCCTCGTGGAGCAGGAGGACGTGGTGGGCAAGCTGCTGTCCCGCACCGAGCTGGACGAGGGCCTGGTGCTTGACAAGGTATCCGTCCCCATCGGCGTCATCGGAGTGGTCTTCGAGTCCCGCCCCGATGCCCTGGTGCAGATATCCTGCCTGTGCCTCAGGTCTGGCAACGCCGTCCTGCTGAAGGGCGGGGTCGAGGCCAAGGAGACCAATAAGGTCCTGGCCCGCATCATAGTCAACGCAGCGGAGTCCGTCGACGAGCGCTTCCGCAACGCGGTGCAGCTGCTGTCGACGAGGGAGCAGTTCCAGGAGCTGCTGCGGCACGACGATCTCATAGACCTTATCATTCCACGGGGCTCCAACGAGCTGGT
>DAGU01000093.1:8719-20136 GCA_002498285.1 Methanomassiliicoccus sp. UBA386
ACCTACGTGGACAGGGCGGCGGACCTGGACATGGCGGTCCGGCTGTGCTACGACGCCAAGGTGCAGTACCCGGCGGTCTGCAACGCCATGGAGACCCTTTTGGTCCATCGCGAGGTGGCCCCAGGCTTCCTGCCCATGATGGCGAAGAGGTACGCCGAGGCCGGAGTGAAACTGAAGGGCGATGAAGAGGTCCGCGGCATCATCAGCGCCGAACCGGCGACCGAGGACGACTGGTCTACCGAGTACGGCGATCTGGTGCTCAGCATCCGGACGGTCGGCTCAGTGGACGAGGCGATCGACCACATAAACCGGTATTCGTCGCACCACACCGACGCCATCGTCACCGCCGATGAGGGAACGGCCAGGCGGTTCCTCGACCTGGTCGACTCCTCCTCGGTCATGTGGAACGCCTCCACCCGCTTCTCCGACGGCTACCGCTACGGGCTCGGGGCGGAGGTCGGGATATCGACCAACAAGACCCATGCCCGAGGGCCGGTCGGACTCGAAGGCCTGGTGATCTACAAGTACGTCCTCTCGGGGAACGGGCACATGGTCGGCGACTACTCTGGCAAGAGCGCCCGAAAGTTCACCCACAGGCGGTTGGCATGAGGAAGCTGGATGCCAAACGCGTAGTGGTGAAGATCGGTACCAACACCATCTGCCGCGCCGACGGCACGATCGACCAGGGCTACCTGGAGGATGTGGCGCGGCAGGTGAGGGAGCTGCATGGGCGGGGAGTGCAGAGCATTGTGGTCACGTCGGGGGCCATCGGCACCGGCTCCGCCGAGATGGGCCTTGACGGCAAGAACAAGGACGTGGCGATGAAGCAGGCCTGCGCCGCGGTGGGGCAGGCGATCCTCATGATGGCCTGGCGCGATGCCTTCCGCCTTCATGGCATGACCGTCGGCCAGGTGCTGCTGACCTACGGGGCGTTCTCCAGCCGCGCTCGCTACCTGGACCTGAGAAAGGCCATCGACGAGCTGTTCCGGCTGGGAGCGGTCCCGATCGTCAACGAGAACGACGTCATAGCGACCGATGAGATAGAGGAGGTCTTCGGCGACAACGACAAGCTGTCGGCCCTGGTGGCCAGCAAGATGGACGCCGATCTGCTGATACTCCTCACCGACGTGGACGGCCTGTACGACCGCAACCCGGAGACCGACTCTGATGCCAGGCTCATCCCGACGGTCGATGAGATCACCAAGGACATCGAGCGCATGGCCGGCACCAGGAAGAACGAGCGCTCTACCGGCGGCATGCGAACCAAGATCAACGCCGCCAAAGTTGCGATGGAATCAGGCTGCAGCATGGTCATCGCCAATGGTCACGAGCCAAGTGCCATCGTCAGGATCGTGGACGGAGAGGAGCTGGGGACGCTGTTCACCCCTCACGTCCGATACTCCAACCGGGAGAGATGGATCATCTTCGCCTGTCCCCGGGGGAAGCTAAACATCGACGAGGGAGCGGAGAAGGCCATCCGCGAGGGGAAGAGCCTGCTTCCCTGCGGCATCCTGTCCGTCGAGGGCAGGTTCAAGAAGGGCGAGGTGGTCCGCATCAACGGCATGGCGAAAGGGGTGGTGAACCATTCCTCGAGCGAGATCGCCGCCATGGTGGAGGCGTGCCGGCGGGAGAAGGCCGAGGGGCGCCACAACGGCCACGACCGGGCCGTGGTGGAGAGCGAGGACATCGTGCTCCACGACTGAGAAGAGGTTTCAGGCCAGTTCCCTGGCCCATTCTCTGATCTGCCCCCAGTCGCGGAAGTCGTACGGCTTGGACGTTTCCACGCCCCTGTCCTCCATCGCGTCCCTCGCCCCTACTTTAGAGAGGAGGAACCTGGTGAACATGCCGTACTTATTGAAGTCCACCTCTCCGCCGAACATGCCCGTGGTCGTCGGCGTGAGGCCGTACGAGGCCGCCACGTCCTCGAGGTACATCTTGCGGGCGGCCTCGATCTTCCCCTCGAACAGGATGTCGCTGCAGCATACGAACATCGCCACCTTCTTTTCGGCCAGGGCTTCGGCGTTCTTGCGCAGGAACTCCTGTGCGGGCTTGGTCCACTTCCCGATGAACACTGGGCTTCCGATGACCACCAGATCGTAGCGGCCCAGTTCGATCCGGACGCGCTCACGCAGGTCGGTGACGTCGACGTCGTGGCCGTCGCTCCGCATCTCCGACGCGATGGCGTCGGCCACCTTGACCGTGCTGCCATACCTGGTGCCGAAGGCGACCAGCACCTTCATGCCGCCGCCCCCTTGGCCTGCTTCGAGCGGTAGCTGGCGATCATCAGGTAGATGATGAAGATCGCCGGCAGGACCATGCCCATTACGGCGGTGCACTGTACGGCCGCCATGGCCCAGGCGTCGTAGATGATGGTGACGGCGCTGAGCGCGATCGTTCCGTACACTCCCCACGACCTTCCTGCCAGCAGGCCGATCGCGGTCACGATGCCGAACGCCCCCAGCAGGAAGAAGGGTATGGCGAGGGGTAGCAGGGGATCCGTTACGGGGTTCTCCAGCAGGGTGGTCAACTGAGCTTCCATGTCGCTGCCAAGCACTCCAATGGTCCCGAGGCCGAAGTAGAGGCGCAGCGCCGACTGCGCCATGGCCATCAGGGCCACGACGGTCATTCCCAGGTTTCTCTTGTGCTTCATTTCTTGCACCTTGAACAGGAAGAGGTCCTCGCCGCTCTTCTTTTTCCGTCAAGAGGGGGATTGAAAAGGTGCACTTCGAACGCCCGTTCCGTCACTTTTTTCATGCGATCCCGCCATAATCGGGATATCGAGGTCATGGCCAGTCACTTTGGCGTTTTTCCTTGCATCGGCGGGGTCATGGCTCTCGCCCCTTCGTAGTACCGGGCGTCCAAGATCAGATTTGGGCAGACCTCCTCGAACGTGCCGCTCTTCTCCAGGTCGGCGATGGTCTCGTTTAGATCGCCGATGCTGGGGGACCAGAACACCACGATGAACTGCTCCGGGCGGTCTCCGAAGTTATAGGTGATGAGCTCCCGTAGCGCTAGCTGCTTGATCATGGCCAGGGCGGCCTTCTCTTTGTCCTGTCCGCCTTTCATGGTGAGGTGGAGAGCCGCGTACAGGTCTGAGGTGCGGTTGAGGTAGAGCTCCAGGGAGAAATGCACCAGCATCTCGCGGTTCAGCCGGTCGATGTGCCTGCGTACAGTCCTGGGAGCGACTCCCAGTTCCTCGGCCAGTTCGGTCACCGACCTACGCGAGTCCTTGTTCAAGGCTCTTACGAGCTTCACGTCCATGGGATATATCACCGGCTCGTTCCCCGGCGGGGGGAGGGGGAACTGCACCACACCGATCTCGGGGCAGGATAACTGCGCTGTCCGGGTCACCGACGATACGAACTCGCCGATACGGTTGGGGTCCTGGACCACCCCGGTCAGGTACAGGTATTTGCCCGTGGCGACCATGGCCATGTCCATGCCCGTCACCTTCTTCAATTCCTCCAGCACCTTGTTCACGGAGGGCGCTCCGGACCGGCCGTGGACCATCAGCCATATCCCCCTCACTGCCAGTATGGAGAATGCGGCGTTGAGGTTGGTCAGTGTTCCCGATGTCATCAGGGCCTGCACGCGGCGATGCACGTTCTGTACGCTGGTGTCCAGGGCCTTGGCCAGTTCCGAGTAGGGAGTTCGGGAGTTGTACACCAGCAGGCGGCACAGCGCCACATCGGTCTCGTCCATTGCTGGAGAAAAAGCGTCCACGCGTAAATCATTTGGTGCGTTATAGGCAGAATAATCAGAAAAATCAGAATAGTATAACTACCCCAATGCACATCAAACAATCATCATGAGCGGTAAAACGACCAAGGGCTGTTGCCCTCGCGAAGAGCTCAAGGTGGAGGCCATCGTAAGCGTGGACGAGCGGGGCCAGATGGTCCTCCCGAAGGACATCAGGGGAAAGCTCGATCTGCAAGCGGGGGAGAAGCTTGCCGTGGTGACCAAGGAGCGGGACGGCAAGGTATGCTGCATCTATCTCTTCAAGACCGACGAGCTCTTGGACATGGTCAGGGACCGGCTCGGCCCACTGCTCTCCGATGCCGTGGAAGGGAGGTGACGGCACGAACGATCTCCTGACCACCACATCAGCGCTGTCCTCCCGAGACCGACGGGACCATCTGCTCGCCCGCCTGGGCCATCGCAGGATGGAGCACCGTGTCATGCCCGGCCTGTACCGCCTCGGCAACCCGGACCGCTCTTCGCCGGTGTTCGTGAGCGCCAACTATACGCTCAGCTTCGACGCGCTCCGCTCCGCTCTTCAGGACGTCGACGCATACATCCTGGTGCTCGACACCAAGGGCATAAACGTATGGTGCGCCGCTGGCAAGGGGACCTTCGGGACCGACGAGCTGGTCGACCGCATCGAGGCGACCTCCCTGGTCGAGCACGTCGACCATCGCCGCCTGATCCTGCCACAGCTCGGGGCGCCGGGGGTGTCGGCCCACGAGGTCAAGGCCAGAACTGGTTTCTCAGTGGAATACGGCCCTGTCCGAGCGGCCGACCTGCCCGAGTACCTCAGCGCCGGCGCCACCGAGGAGATGCGTCGGGTGACGTTCCCGCTCCGGGACCGCGCCGTCCTCATCCCGGTCGAACTGAGGAACGTCGCGTTCGAGATCGTAGCGGCGTTCGCCGTACTGTTCATCCTCGGGGGGCTCGTTCCAGCGATGATCGCCCTGACCGCCGTACTGGCCGGCGCGGCCCTATTCCCCATTTTGCTGCCCGTTCTGCCGACCAACGACTTCACCTCCAAGGGCATGCTGCTGGGCGCGGCGGTGTCGGTCCCATTCGCCCTGTACTACTTGACGACCGGGGCCGGCTGGACCCGCATCGTCTACGCGACGGGCACGGTCCTGCTCATGGTCGCGGTGGTCGGCTACCTTGCCCTCAACTTCACCGGCTGTTCGACGTATGCTTCCCGAACTGGAGTTAAGGGAGAGATCTTCCGCTACATCCCGACGCTGGCGGCGATGGCCGTCATGGGGCTGGCCACGATAGTCGTTTCAGTGGCCGGTTCGATCCTGGGGTGGTTCTAATGATCGATATGCCGATGATAGCAACGGGGCAGGAGAGCGCCAACAAGATCAACACCCTGAGGTTCTTTCCGGGCCGGTGCGTACGGTGCGGGAGGTGCTGGGAAGTATGCCCCCATGGAGTGTTCGCTCCTTCAGAGAAGAAGGCTCGTATGGCCGCTCCCGAAAGATGCATGGAATGCGGCGCCTGCCAGCGCAACTGCCCCGCCGGGGCGATCTCGGTCGACGCCGGAGTGGGATGCGCCAGCGCCATGATCAAGGCCGCTCTCACCGGCTCCAAGGAAGTGACCTGCGGGCCCGAATGCTGCCGCTGAGCGGTCGAACCATTTATACGCCATCCGTTCAAATCGAAGGAGCATGGCCGCCGTTTCTGTCGCCAGCTATGCCATCCTAGGCATGCAGGCGGCGATGCTCCTGACCATGCTGTACGGGGTGCACCTCGCTAGGGCGAGGAGGCGTATGCGGCGCCACGGCGCGGTCATGACGGGCCTGGCCGTCCTGAACGTCGCGACCGTGGCGGCGGTCATGGCGCCGACCTTCTACGGCCTGGACCCCGCCCCCGGCCCTTCGTCGCCATCCATCATCCTGGTCCACCACTACCTTGGCCTAATGGCCCTGGCCATCACGGCGGTGGTCGCTTTCCCATGGGCTCTCAGGGGAGCGAACGAGGGCAACTGTCCCGGCGCTGGTCGCCGGGGGCGGCTCATCATGCGCGCCACCTTCGCGATTTGGGTCGCATCGCTCCTCCTGGGCATCGGAGCCTTCTTCTCCCTGTGAACCTGCCTCCATATGCCACCGTCACGTCGTCCAGCAGGCGCCATGCAACGCGCCCCTGAAATGTAAATATGGACGGCGCGATAGCAGGGGCATGCAGACCCTTGCCGATGTGGGGGAGAAGGCCGCGGTGGCCGCCATCCTGGGCCGCCTGAAGAGCTCGACGGCGGTCGGCCCCGGGGACGACGCGGCCGCCATCGAAGTGGGAGGACGTTACGTCGTGGCGTCGACCGACATCGTCTCACGCCTCGCCCATCTCCCAGGCGCCATGGCCCCAAGGGACATCGGGTGGTTCGTGGCGGCCGTCAACCTCTCCGACGTGGCGGCCATGGGGGCGCGTCCGCTGGGCGTGCTGCTCTCCTTCTGCCTTCCGCGGGACTATCTGTTGAGGGACCTGGAGGCGATCATGGAGGGCGCCCAAGAATGCGCCTTGTCGGTCGGCACCGAGATCCTGGGTGGAGACACCAAGGAGGGCAGGGAGCTGGTCATCGCAGGCACTGCCCTGGGCGAGGTGGGAAAGGAGCGCGTCCTTCTGCGGCGAGGCGCCAGGAAAGGAGACCTCCTCGCCGTCACTGGCACCATGGGGCTCGCGTCGGCCGGTTTCGCGGCCGTAACCAATGGCATCAACGCACCGGAGGCGGCCGATGCGTTCATGCGCCCCAGGCCGCGCATCCGCGAGGGCATGGCGCTGTCAGCATCGGGGGCGGCCACCTCCGCCATGGACGTCACCGACGGACTGGCCTATTCCGTCCACGAACTGTCCCGCCAAAGCGGCGTCCACTTTATCGTCGACTGGGAGGCCATTCCCGTTAGGCCGGAGGTCTTGAGGATCGCCATGGCCGTGGACGGCAGTGTGGAGGACATGGTGCTCCATTACGGGGGCGATTACGAACTGCTCTTCACCATCCGGCCCGACATGCTTGACGCGGTAAAGGGCGCCCTGGGGGATGAGTTCAGCGTCATTGGCCGCGCTGAAGGTAGTGAAAACGTTTTAATGAGGGGCGGCCAGGTATCACAACTGGAGTCTCGCGGCTACGAGCACTTCATGAGGTAGATCAATGAAGGAGGCCAGGTTCTGGAAGCCGGAGGGAGACCGGATCCGTTGCCAGCTGTGCCCCCACTCCTGCGGCATCGCGCCGCTGCGGAGGGGCATCTGCGGCGTGAGGGAGAACCGCGACGGCAGGCTGTACAGCATGAACTACGGCAAGGTGTCCTCGGCCAATGTCGATCCGGTGGAGAAGAAGCCCCTGTTCCATTTCCATCCCGGTTCCGAGGTCTTCTCGATCGGCAGCCTGGGATGCAACTTCCGCTGCCTTCATTGTCAGAACTACACGATCTCCATGGCCTCGCTGGGGGAGTTCGGGACCAGGGACATGACGCCCGAGGAGGTCTGTGACATCGCCCTGGAGAATCGCTGCCAGGGGATAGCCTTCACGTACAACGAGCCGACCATATGGCATGAGTTCGCGTACGACGCCTGCAAGCTGGCCAAGGAACGGGGGCTGTATACCGTTTACGTCTCCAATGGCTTCATCCAGCAGGAGCCGCTCCGCGAGATCTCGACCCATCTGGATGCTATGAACATCGACATCAAGGGCTTCACCCAGGAGTTCTACAAGGGGGTCTGCAGGGCCTCTCTGCAGCCGGTGCTGGACGCCACCACCCTGGCCCATTCCCTGGGCATCCATGTCGAGATCACGTACCTCATCATACCTGGCAAGAACGACAGCGAGAAGGAGGTCCGCGAGTTCGCGGCATGGTGCTCCGATCTCGATCCCCGCGTGCCCGTCCATTTCTCGCGGTTCCATCCAGACTATAAGATGACCGATGCTCCGCCCACTCCCATCCGCACCATGGAGATGGCCAAACGCGTCGGCGAGGAGGAGGGGCTGAAGTTCGTCTACCTGGGCAATGTGCGCATACCCCACGGCGAGGACACGTACTGCCCTAAATGCGGCGCACTGCTCATCCAGAGGGACGGCTTCACCGTAACATCCGTGGAGCCGCGCGACGGCTGCTGTCCGCATTGCGGCGAAGGCCTCTACATGGTGCAGGCCGAGAGCAAGGCGGTGCGCCCGGAACGACCCACCGGGTGATGCGTTGGACTTGGAGGAGCTGTCCGACAGGCTGAGCGAATGCTACGACGTCAGCGGTTGGTGGCCGGCCGGTTCTGAATGGGAGGTGATGGTCGGCGCCATCCTGGTGCAGCAGACCACGTGGGAGAGCGTCGAGAAGGTGCTCGACTCGCTCAAGGAGCGCGGAGCCATGGACGTGGGGGCCATGGCTTCCCTGCCCCTGGAGGAGCTGCAGGAGGTAGTTCGCCCTGCCGGATTTTACAGGCAGAAGGCGTCGCGCATCAAGGGCCTCGCAATTTACATAGTGCAGGAGCACGCGTCCGATCCCAGGCGGCTGCTGGAAGGGGACGAGGATGATAGGAGGGAGGAACTGTTGGCGCAGCCAGGCATAGGCGAGGAAACCGCCGACGCCATCCTGCTGTTCGCCGGCCGCCGGCCCAGGTTCATCGCCGCCGCCTACGTGAGACGGCTGCTGAACCGTCTAGGCATTCTATCGTCCGAGGACTATGGAGAGGTGCAGCGGTTCATGGAGGCGGAGCTGCCCCGGGACGCCGAACTGTACGTGCAGCTCTATGCCTTGATGGTCCACCACGCCCGCACCGTGTGCCGTTCCCGCCCGCGGTGCCAGGCATGCTGCCTCCGCGACCGATGTCGATTCAATGGAATAGCAGGAAGAACGGATTTCCGATGAAGGCCGAGATAAGCACCGAGATGGTGATTGGGACCAGGAACGGGACCTTGGGCGTTACCCACACCGCATCGGCGCCTGCTTCCCTCAGCTCCTCCAGCTCATCCGCGGCGGCATCGGAGCTCCGGGGGAAGTAGTTCATTTTCCTTTCCCCGTCCACGATGCGCTCCATCGGCCAGACGAACTTTTTCTCAGCCTCGTCGAGGGACATGCGGTACCCGAACAGCATGGCCGGAAAACTCACGTCCCCCCTCGCGAGGTTGAGCGCCAACATGGCAAGCGGCACCGCCAGCGTGAGGAGGGCGGCATTGAACAGGATGAGCAGCGGGAAAGGCATTATGAACTCGCTCATCTCGGTCGGAAGGGCGATCAGCGGAAAAACATCCCCTTGGGGATACAAGGGGAACATGATGGCCAGCGCTATTAGCGCCTTGGCGTCTGCCCCGCCCTTGATGAGGTCGAACTGGTAGAGCAGGATGAACAGGAAGAACAGGATGGGGACGAGCAGGAGCCCCCACAGGTATGCGTCTCCATGATGTTCGAGCACCAGCCATGCGAGCGTCGCCAACGCCGCCACATACAGCAGGAGAGGGACCAGATTCAGGCCGTCCTCCAGCACCCCCTTGCGGTCCCAGAATATGTCTAGGAAGAACACCGCAATGGGGAACAGGATGAGGTAGTACGATGGATCGGCTGCGTCGAGGTGGATCTGCACCGCCAGGAATATCATGCCGGCCACGCCCAGGACGACCCAGTATGCGTCGGACGCCTCCCGGGTCTTCCAATCGGCCCTCGATGCCAGCAGTAATATGCTGAATGCGAGAACGATCTTAGATGCGACTATCCAGTCCATATGGCCGGGCGGATGGCGTGGGGACGTAAAAACCTTGCTCGCTCCATGTCACGAAGTCGATCTCAGCCGCGCGACATGGGGGCCATAGCACCCAGAACCGCCGGATGAACCATTCATTTATACCTTGCGCCGAGGCCGATCATGCTAGGCCGTAGCACTTATCCCTCCAATTCTGATACATTGACCATCATGCTCCGCCTACCCCCCCCGAGGCCGTGGTGGCCCTCAATGATCTAGCCCCCAGGCAGGAATAAGTCCCCTCCGGCAAGATATTTCTAAGCCATGATGGATATGACGGCTTGAGGTACGCACATGGACGTTATGACGGCGATCAGGGGCAGAAAGAGCATACGCAGGTATCGTTCAAAGGAGATATCCGCCGAGGTTCTGGAGGAGGTGCTGGAGGCGGCCCGCCTCGCTCCCTCGGCAGGGAACCGTCAGGCGTGGGAGCTCATAATCGTCACCGGCCGGGATACCAAGGAGAAGCTTGTGCCATTATGCAAGAACCAGCGGTTCGTCGGAGAGTGCTCTGCCTTCCTAGCGGCGGTGGAGGTGCCCGGCCAGAGATGGACCGTGACGGATCTCACCATCATGATGGACCACGTGACCCTGGCCGCTTACGAGAAGGGACTGGGGACCTGCTGGATAGGGGCATTTGACCAGGATGCCATCGGCCAGCTGCTGGGCGTCCCCCAGGACCGTTCGGTGGAGGTCTGCCTCACATTGGGCTATCCTGATGAGGAGCCGGCCGCACGCAGCCGCAGGTCGCCCCGGGAATTGTTCCATTGGGAACATTACGGACAAAGGAAGTAGCCAGGAACGCCCCTTCTCGACGACTGGGGCATATGGGCATCGCACGGCAAGCATCGCCGCAGCCAGAATATTGTTTAAATCAGGCCCGCATTCAAGATGTCGTGTTGCTCGGTGCGATGGGTGATGCCCACGGCGGCAGGTTCCTCCGACTTGAAGGCCTGAAGAGGGAGCTGAAGGACCTTGACCTGCTCCTCCTAGCCGGGGACATCACCGATTCGAGTGACATCAATGCTTACGGTACAGTGCTGAGGGCCATACGCAAGCGCTCTAACGCCCCCATCGTGGCGGCGTTCGGCAACGACGAGTACGAGCAGGACCGCCCAACGTTCCGGGAGAGATATGACATCACATTCCTGGACGACGAGAGAGTGGACATTGAGGTGGATGGGCACACGGTCCGGATAGTGGGTACGACGGGCGTGCTGGACCGTCCAACCTGGTGGCAGAGGAACAATGTACCAGGGATCCATGAGGCATACCGGAAGCGGGTGGATATCGTGGCTTCCCTTCTGGAGAGGGACGGCTGCGACGTTCTGATCCTTCTGAGCCACTATGCCACCACCTACCGCACGCTGCGCGGCGAGACGGAGAGGGCGTTCCCGGAGATGGGCTCCCGGGCCATGGAGGCGGTGTTGCTGGACAAGCGGCCGGACCTCAGCATACATGCCCATGCCCACGGCGGGAGCCGCTTCGCCGTGGTGTCGAAGAAGCAGCGAACGCTGGACGGCGCGAGAGGTGTCCTGGTGTGGAACGTCTCGCTCCCCTTGAACAAAGGGGTCACCCGTTTCGAGATAACGGTGGGGGAGACCAACGATGTCCGAGTGCGACACTGAGATCGACCTTGTGAGCATCATCCAGAGGGCGGCGTTGATGATACCAAGGGGCATGGTGTCGACGTACGGCGACATCGCCAGGGCGCTGGGCGACAGGAGGGCGGCGAGGGCGGTGGGGGATGTGCTCTCCCGCAGCGACCTACCTTCCGAGGTGCCGTCCCATCGCGTGGTATATTCCACCGGTGAGGTGGGCCGGAAGGGCAGCCCCGAGATCCGAAGGATGTTGGAAGCGGAGGGGGTGCCGTTCCGCGATGGGCGCGCGCGGTTGGAGACCGCGCGGTTCTCGGACTTTGGCATGGAGCCGGTGCTCCTCCGCCTGAAGGAGGAGCAGGA
>DAGU01000093.1:20329-34493 GCA_002498285.1 Methanomassiliicoccus sp. UBA386
GTCTCGTACCAGGGCGATGATGCCTTCGCGGCTGTTTGCATCATGGACCGTCATTCCGGAAGATTCGTCGAGGAGAGGACGTACCGCTGCGATGCGCGGTTTCCGTACGTGCCCACCTATCTGACATATCGCGAGCTACCAGCGCTGGCGCCCCTCGTGAAGGACGTCCCGGGCACCGTCTACCTGGTGGATGGCCATGGTATTCTCCATCCCCGCCGGGCGGGGGTCGCCAGCCATATCGGCGTGGCGCTCAACGTCCCGACGGTGGGGGCGGCCAAGGCCCTCCTGGCAGGGACGGTGGACGACCCGGATGCGGAGCGGTCAGCCATACGCCTGGATGGGGAGGTGGCGGGATGCATGCTCCGCCATGGCCGGAAGGCCGCCTTTGTCTCGCCGGGCCACCGGACCTCACTGCGACGGGCAGTGAAGCTATGCTCCGAAACGCTTCAGAAGGGCATACCGGTCCCGCTCCGCCGCGCCCACGAGCTGGCCAACCAGGCGCGAAGGGAGGCGTACGCATGAGGGTCCTGATCTTCGGTGCCGGAGCGGTGGGCGGCGTCCTGGCGGCCATGCTCTCGCCCTGCCACGAGCTCGACGTGGCGGCGAGGGCCGGCCGTCTCCTTCGCATCGCCGATGAGGGCATAACAATACAGGGGGCCGTGGAGCGAACGGAGCGTCCGGGAACCAGGCCCCGAGGCCGCTACGACATGGTGTTCATCGCCACCAAGGCCTATGACGTCATCACGGCGTCGGAGGCGATGAGGGCATTCGTGGACGGGAACACGATCATCGTATCGCCTCAGAACGGCCTTCGCCACTTGGACGTACTGGCCGAGAGGTTCGGCGACCGCGTCGTGCTGGCCCCCACCACCCTGGGCGCCGCCGTGATAGGTCCGACCACGGTCAGGCTGACATCGACCGGAACAACCGTCGTGGGCTCCCCCTCCGGCCGTGCGGAAAGGACGGCGGAGGTGGCGGCGGTGCTTAACGAGGCGGGATTGAGGAGCGAAGCCTCCGACAACATCATGGGAGAGGTGTGGATGAAGGCCATCGTCAATGCTTGCATCAATCCGATCGCAGCGTTGGCCGGCATTCCCAACGGCGTCCTGCTGGAGCGCAAACCGCTGCTGACCATCGCCGAGAGGGCATGCTCCGAGGCCGTAGCAGCCGCCGAGGCGAGCGGAATTGCGTTGACCCGGCGCGATGCCTTCGCATGGGTCAAGGAGGTCATGCGCTCCACCAGCGAGAACCGTTGCAGCATGCTGCAGGACCTGGAGAATGGCAGGCGCACCGAGATCGACGAGATCAACGGCGAACTGGTGCAAAAAGGGGAAGCAAAAAGGATCCCCATGGCGGTCAACAGGTCACTGTGGACCATGGTGCGGACGGCGGAAGGCCGCAGGATGCCGTGACAACGCGCCGTAGGTACTTAGATGGTTCGGTAGAAACCGAAGTTCCATGTATCTAGATTATGTTAATCGCAGTTTGGTTTTCAGAAGGGTTAAATAACCAAGCTATGTTATCATTAAAAATCATACGGAAAATCGTAACGGAGCGATATCGGAGCTGAGGTCCGTGATTGATTATTTGGATGAGAAGATCATTGAGATACTGAAGAGGGATTCCAGAAGGCCCTTCGTCGACATAGCGAACCAGCTGAAGGTGTCTGAGGGCACGATCCGATCCCGGGTGCGCAAGCTGGTCGACGAGAGCATCATTCAGTCGTTCACCATCAAGACGTCTAGCAAGAACGTCAAGGCGATCATTGAAGTGAAGATCAACGTCAACATCAACACCTCGGACGTGGCCGCCAAGATCGCGAAGTTCGAAGGAGTGTCTGAGGTTTTCGAAGTTACGGGGGAAGAGGACGTAGTGGCCATAATCGATGTCACGTCGTCGCCGCAGCTCAATGAGATCATTGAACGCATCCGCCGCTTCGATAACGTCGTCTCTACCAGAACTCGGCTTATTCTCAAGGAGCACTTCGGAGGGACGTGAGATGTTCTCTGGTCTTGCCACCGCCTTGATCACCCCGATGCGGGCCGACGGCAGCATCGATGAGGCGGGCCTTCGCCAGCTGGTGAGGTTCCAGGAAGAGAGAGGCGTCCGCGCCCTGGTTCCCTGCGGCTCTACCGGGGAGTCGGCCACCTTGGACCACGAGGAACACCTCCAGGCCATACGCATCGTGGTGGATGAGGCCCGGAAGGCGAAGATCATCGCCGGCACCGGCTCCAATTCCACCGCCGAGGCGATCCACCTCAGCAGGGGGGCCCAGGATCTGGGGGCTGACGGCCTCCTGTCCGTTTCGCCGTACTATAATCGCCCTACGCCCGCGGGCATCATCGGCCACTTCAAGGCCATCTCCGATGCCGTGGACATTCCGATCATCGTGTACAATATCCCATCCCGCACTGGCTCGAACATCACGTCGGCGACCATGCTGGAGCTGGCCAAACTTCCGAACGTGGCTGGGGCGAAGGAGGCGTCGGGCGACATAAACCAGATCGCCCGCATCGTGGCCGGGGCGCCCAGGGACTTCACCGTGCTCTCTGGCGACGATGGCATGACCCTGCCGGCCATGGCCCTGGGGGCCAAGGGAGTTATCTCGGTGGCGTCTAACATAGTTCCTGAGCGCATGCTGCGGCTCGTTAACGAGATGCTGGAGGGCCGTCTGGAGGATGCCAGGCGGACGAACCAGGAGCTGCTGCCCCTGTTCTCTGCGCTGTTCCTGGAGACGAATCCGCAGCCGGTCAAGGCTGCCGTCCGGCTCATGGGCCTGCCCGCTGGCCCCTTGCGAATGCCGCTTTGCGACATGAGCCCGGCGAACCTGGAATCCTTGAAAAAGGTCCTGGGGCAGTATGGCCTGATCTGAACGGGGTGGGCTCATGATCAAGGTCGTGATAGGCGGGGCCACTGGCAGGCTGGGCAGCCTGGTCTGCGCCCTGGTGCAGGAGCAGGAGGACATGCGGCTGGCGGGAGCGGTGGTCTCGGACGGTAGCGCGAGCGTCGGATGCGAGGTCGCCCCTGGCGTCCGGGCGGTCGGGGCATCCCGCCTCTCCGAGGCGGTGGAGGGCGCCGATGTTTATGTGGACCTTACGTCGCCGTCAGCGGCGGAAGCGAACTTGCCCAGGGCGGCGAGGGCGGGTTTGGACTTCGTGATCGGCACCACCGGCATATCGGGCGACTCGCTGGACTCGTTCCGAACCGCTCTACGGGAGAACAACGGCTCTGCGGTGCTGGCTTCGAACTTCTCCGTCGGGGTGAACGTCTTCTTCCGGACATGCGAGCAGCTTGCCAACGCCTTGCCCGGATATGACGTGGAGATCGTGGAGGTCCATCACAACAGGAAGAAGGACGCCCCCTCAGGCACGGCCAGGGAGGCCGCGAACATAATCGCCAAGGTCGCTGGCATCGAAGAAGCGGTGTGCGGCCGCGAGGGGAACGTAGGCGCCCGGGGCAAAGAGATCGGGATCCACTCGGTCCGCGCCGGCGATGTTGTCGGCGAGCATACCGTCATCTTCGCCGGGAGGAAGGAGCGGATCGAACTCACTCATCGCGCCCATTCCAGAGAGGCGTTCGCGGAGGGCTGCATCCTCGCCATCAGATGGGTGGCGGGCCGCAGGGACGGGGAGGTCCACAATATGAGGGAGGTGCTGGGACTATGATCAAGGTCATGAAGTTCGGAGGTTCATCCATGGGCAGCGTCGATGCCCTGAAGAGGACCTCATACATCATCATCAGGGAGCAGGCGAGCAAGGCGGTAGTCGTATCGGCCATGTCGGGCGTGACCAATCATCTAATAGCATGCATACGCGAGCGCCCTGAGGTGCCATCGGTCATCGCCCACTTGAAGGGCAGGTACTCCTCCGTCGCCCGCGAGATACTGTCGGAGGAGCGCCTCAGCAAATGCGTCCAGGAGCTGGATGCCAGCCTGTCCGGCCTCAGCGAGAGGCTGGATGCCCGCTGGAAGGTGAAGGCCGACCCGGTCCTGGATGATGCCATCTTCTGCTGGGGGGAAAGGCTCAGCACCATCGTCCTCGCCAACATATTGGAGGAGATGGGCACGCCGTCGGTGGCCCTATCGTCGGAAGAGGCAGGGATCGTGGCCGAGGGCACTCCGACCAATGGCTCGGCCAACCTGGCGGCCACCCATACCAATCTCGCCCGGACGGTGGTCCCGTTGCTGCAAAAGGGCATAACTCCGATCATCACCGGATATTACGGCGCGGACCTCTCTGGCCGGCTGATCACCTTCGGCCGGGGAGGCTCCGACTACTCTGGCTCGGTGGTCGCCAATGGCATCGACGCCAACTGCTATGAGGTATGGACCGATGTGGACGGATTCATGACCGCCGACCCCCGTGTGGTCTCGGAGGCCCGGACCGTCGACGAGATGGACTACGGCGAAGCGGCCGAGCTAGCGTACTTCGGGGCCAAGGTCCTGCATCCCCGGACGGTGGAGCCGGTCCGCAGGAAGTCCATCCCTCTGATGGTCAAGAACACCTTCAATCCCGACGGCCATGGCACCCTGGTGAGGAACCAGAAGTGCAACACCCACGAGATACTGCGCAGCGTAGCGGCCAAGGGAGACCTGTCCATCATCAAGATATACTCATCCGAGATCGTTTACAATCCCGGCCTCATTTCGAGGCTCATCGCATCGGTCAGCGAGGCGGCGGTGAACACCTATGCCATATCCACCTCGCTGAGCACGCTGGCGGTGGCGCTGCCCACGCCAGCCATACCATGCGTGCTGGACAAGCTGAAGGCCCTGCACGAGAACCAGATCGAGAAGATGACCGTCAAGGACAACGTGTCCCTCATCTGTTGCGTGGGGGACAACATGATAAACACCTTCGGCGTTGCTGCGAAGGTGTTCTCCACAGTCTCGGCCACCGGGGCCAACGTGGAGATGATCTCAGAAGGGGCGTCGGACGTAGCGCTCAACTTCATGGTCCCCAGCGAGATAGCTGCGGACGTCATCAGGAGCATTCACAGGACGTTCATAGGTGGTTGAATGAGAGAGTTCGAGCGTATCGACGATCACATGGTCATCGGAGGCCTGCGGGCGGTCGACCTGGCCGAAGAGTACGGCACTCCGGTGTACGTCACGGACGAGAGCGCGGTCAGGGATAACTACAGGGCGATATACGGGGCGTTCTCGCGGCGCATGCCCACTCGCATCAATTACGCGTGCAAGGCCAACACCAACCTTGCCATATTGCGCATCCTTGAGCAGGAGGGAAGCTGCATCGATGCGGTGTCCATCGGCGAGGTGGAGGCGTGCATGCGCGCGGGCTTCTCGTCGGACCGCATACTCTACACGGGAGTGAACGTCTCCAATCATGAGCTGGCCGCGCTGGTGAACCGCAACATCACGATCAACATCGACTCGCTGTCCGAGCTTGAGCGACTGGCCGAGATCACATCGGGAGCGGCGGTGTCCTTCCGCATGAACCCCGAGGTGGGGGCCGGCTATCATGAGAAGGTGGTGACGGGAGCGCGCTCCACCAAGTTCGGGGTGCCCAAGGACCGCATACTGGACGCCTATTCGAGGGCGGTCGAGCTGGGCTTCCGCCCGGTGGGGCTGCACGCCCATATAGGGGCGGGAGTGCAGGTCATAGAGCCGTTCACCCGGGTGACCGATGTGCTGGTGTCGGTGGCCCAGGAACTGGAGTCGAAGCTTGGCATACGCCTGGATTTCATCGATATCGGCGGGGGCATCGGCATTCCCTACCGGCCCGAGGAAGGCCCCATGGACCTCGAGCTGCTGGCCGAGGAGGTCACATCGAGGGTGATCAACGGCACCTCGGCCAGGCAGGTGGCTGTGGAGCCCGGCCGTTACATAATTGCCGACACCACTGTATTGCTCACCACCGTGGTCGATCTTAAGGAGACGCCTGATAAATGGTTCGCCGGCGTGGACGCGGGCTTCAACACCCTGGTCCGTCCGGCCTTCTATGGCTCATACCATCACGTGGCGGTCGCCAACAAGTTCGGACTGCCGGGCGACGTTGCCTATGACGTCGTGGGGCCCATATGCGAATCCGGGGACCATCTGGCCAAGGAGCGCTCGCTTCCCAGGCTTGAGGAGGGCGATCTGCTGGCGGTGTACGACGCCGGCGCCTACGGCTTCAGCATGAGCTCGCAGTACAACATGCGGCCCAAGTGCCGCGAGGTGCTGGTGCGGAACGGAAGCTCGAACCTCATTCGGGAGAGGGAGAGCATCGACGACCTGCTGCGCCATGACCGCATCCCGTCCAGGCTGATGCTATGAACTTCTGGAAATACCATGGCCTGGGCAACGACTTCGTGGTCGTGGAGAATCATGACCTTGACATGCCGGACGATCCGGACTTCGTCCGCAAGGTATGCGACCGCCGCACCGGGGTGGGCGCGGACGGCATACTGTACATCGGTCCGGACGATGAGGCCGATGCCTTCATGAGGGTGCTCAACTCCGACGGGAGCGAGGCGGAGATGTGCGGCAACGGCATTCGATGCGTGGCCAAACATCTGTTCGACTTCGCGCTTGTCCCCTCGGAGAGGATGCGCATAAACACCCTGGACGGGGTGAAGGACATCATCGTCCAGGTGGAGAACGGCGAGGCCGTGGGCGCCACGGTGGACATGGGGGCGCCTCGCCTCGACCGCTCCGACATCCCCATGGCGGGACAGGGCCGGTTCGTCGATGGCGCGCTCGAGGTGGACGGCCGAACGATCACCGGAACGGCCGTCTCGATGGGGAACCCCCATCTGATCATATTCGAGGCGCTCTCCGACGAGGAAGTGCTGGAGCTGGGCCCCAGGCTGGAAAGGCACACGCTCTTCCCTCGCCGCACCAACGTGGAGTTCGTGAGGATGGAAGACGATGTCCTCGTCGTATCCGTGTACGAGAGGGGCGCGGGATGGACCCAGGCCTGCGGCACCGGCGCGTGCGCAACGGCGGTGGCGGCCGGACTGAAGGGGCTGGCACCTCTTGGAAAGGACGCCAGGGTAAGACTTCCCGGAGGGGAGCTCAAGATAAACGTGGCGGAGGACCTCTCCTCGGTCAAGATGACCGGTCCGGCGGTGCGGGTCTTCCGCGGTGAACTGGAGGAATGACTCTCATGGCATACGATTTCGCTGACAGGCTAAAGAACCTGCCCCCTTACCTCTTCGCGGAGATAGAGGAGAAGGTGGCCAGGAAGGTAGAGAAGGGGATGGACATAATCGATTTCGGGATCGGAGATCCGGACCTTCCGACCCCCCGCCCCTTGATCGAGGAGATCAAGAGGCAGCTGGACGATCCAGCCAACCACCGGTACCCGTCATCGCAGGGAGAGGCGGACACCCGGAGGGCCATCGCCGAATGGTACCGGAAGCGGTTCGGCGTGGACCTGAACCCCGACCGCGAGGTCGCCATCCTGCTAGGCTCCAAAGAAGGCCTGGCCAACGTGGCCCGCGCGTTCGTGAACCCTGGCGACAAGGTCCTGTGCCCCGATCCAGCCTATCCCGTGTATGCGCAGGGAGCGGCCACGCTGTGCGACGCAGTGCCAGTGAAGCTCCCCCTTTATGAGGAAGACGACTTCTTCCCGGATTTCGACGGCGACCTGCCGCAGGACGCCAAGCTGATGTACCTGAACTATCCGAACAACCCGACCGGCGCGGTGGCCTCCCGGGCCAACCTCCAGAGGGCCCTTCGGTGGTGCAATGACACGGGGACCATCCTGTGCTACGACAACGCCTATTCGGAGATGACGTTCGACGACTATGTGGCGCCGTCGGTGCTGGAGTTCGGACGGCATGCCATCGAGTTCGGCTCGCTGTCCAAGACGTTCAACATGACCGGCTACCGCATCGGATATGCCGTGGGGGATGCCACCCTCATCGCCGGCCTCAAGAAGGTCAAGTCCCAGATCGACTCCGGAACACCCAAGTTCATCCAGAAGGCCGTCCCGGTGGCGCTCGGCGCCTACACCGGGTCGACCCGTCCAAAGATGGTGCAGGACAGCGTGGACGTTTACCGCAGGAGGCGCGACATCATCGTCAAGGGGCTCCGCGAGCTGGGCTTCGACGTCAAGCTGCCCAAGGGAACGTTCTATCTGTTCTTCAACGTGGGCTCGAGCTCTCTTGACTTCGCCAACAAGATGCTCGACGTGGGAGTGGTGGTGACGCCCGGCATCGGGTTCGGTAAGAACGGGGAAGGCTTTGTGAGGATGGCCCTCACCCAGCCGGAGAGCAGGATCGAAGAGGCCCTGGAGCGGATGAGGAAGGTCCTTTAGGCCTTCCGACAGGCCTTGAGGGCCTCCACCGCCGGGAGGGGCTTTCCCAGCACGAAGGTCTCGAGGGCCCCGCCGGCGGTGCTCACGTACGAGAACTTGGCCGTGAGGCCGAGGCGCTCGGCCGCTCCCACGGTGTGGCCTCCGCCCACGAGGGTGAAGGCGTCCGAACGGGCCATGGCCATGAGGAGCTCCCTCGTGCCGTAGCAGAACTCCTCCTTTTCGATAAGGCCGGCCGGTCCCGACATGAAGACGGTGCGCGCGCCGCCTATCACCCTGGCGAACTTCTCCACCGACCGCTTGCCGATGTCCAGCACAGGTCCGCACGGCAGGTCGCCGACCAGCGCGTCGCGGCGCTCGCCCCCGACGTCAACGCCCACGTCGAAGGGCAGAAGGATCCTTTCGCCCCTCTCCCTGAGCAGCTTCCTCGCCTGCTCGATCGCCTCGGGCGTCAGCTCCGCTTCGAGCAGCTCCATGCTCTCCTTCCCGAGGCTGTAGCCGCGCACGTGCAGGAAGGCGTTGGCGCACAGTCCCACGCATATGACCCAATCGGCCGTTCCCCGGTCCAGGGCCCGCTCTATCAGCCGCAGGGAGTCATCGAACTTCGCTCCTCCCAGCACGAACACGGTAGGATGCTCGGGATTCTCGAACACCGACGACAGTGCGGTCAGCTCCTTCTCCATGAGGCGGCCGACCGCGGACGGGAGCACCTCTGGGAACCCCACCAGGGAGCATTGCGAGCGGTGGGCGGTGGCGAAGGCATCGTTGACATAGTAGTCGGCGAGGGGAGCGAGCTTGGTCACCAGCTCGCAGCGGGCATGCTCCTGCATGCTCTTCTTCTCCAGCTCGTAAGGAAGCTCCCTCACGTTCTTGAGCAAGATGGCGCGGCCCCGAACCAGTCCCTTAACGGCCTTCAGGGCCTCCTCGCCCACAACATCGTCCACGTACCTGACCTCCTGGCCCAGGTACTTGGTCAGAACGGCCGCGTGCCGGTCCAGACTGGCAAAGTCCCAGTCGCCCGGGCGGCCCTGATGGGCCAGTATGACGACCCTGCCGCCCCTGTCGACCAGCTCCCGCACCGTGGGCACGATCTGCCTGATGCGGTTGTCGTCCTCCAGCTCGAGCGTCTCCTTGTTCAGAGGGCAATTGATGTCCACGCGCAGAAGAATCGTTCGGTCGTCAAAATCAAAATCATCCAGCGTGTTGAACTGCTTCATTTGGTCCCCGGCTCCGACTCAAGGTTATGCACCACGATACGGCAAGTTATGATTAATCTTTCCCATGGTAAAGCGCTCGGGGCCGATATCAAGGCGCCCGTTCAATCACTGGCACGCCTCCTTTGACACAAATTGTTTAATATCTCACGGCATACACGAAACGATAGGGATGGACTCTCACACCCTGCTGCTTATCGTATCGGTCGCCCTATTCGTCGGGTTTGCGGCCAACTACATCTTCGTCAGGTATCGAGCTCCCGATGTGCTGCTGCTTATCACCTTCGGAGTGCTACTGGGCCCGGGAGTGATGGGGGTGATCGACGAGGGGATGGCCTCCCAGATCACGCAGCTCACCACCTACGTGGCCGCCGTGGCGCTGTCGGTCATCATGCTGCAGGCGGGCATGGACCTCAAGATACGGGACGTCGTGAGATCGTTCAACCATGCCCTGATCTTCACGCTGGTGGCCTTCTTTGTATCCATTGGCGCCATAGCCCTGGTGTGCAGGTTAGCCATGGGCTGGACCTGGGGCGAATCGCTTCTCCTGGGCTCCATCCTGGGGGGCACCAGCGGCGCCATAGTCATCCCCCTGGTGAGGGGGCTCAACGTGTCCAAAAGGGTCAAGACCATGGTCACCCTGGAATCCGCGCTGACCGACGTCCTGGTCATCGCCGGGGCCATGACCCTCATGGCCATCATCGCCGCCGGCAACGCCGACCTGGCCGATGTGTTCATGAACGTCATGATGGCGTTTCTGTTCTCCTCCATCCTCGGGGTGGTAGGAGGGATCATCTGGCTGAACGTCCTCAAGCACGCCGGGCGGCAATTGTCATACATGATCACACTGGCGTTCATGCTGCTGCTGTTCGCGGTGTCCGAGCTCACGGTGGGCCTGGGAGGGGGTGCCATCGCGGCGCTGATGTTCGGCCTCACCATGGGGAACAGTGAATCGCTCCCCGCCCCCATCCGGCGGAGGCTCGGCTACTGCTGCGACCCCAGGATCATCGACTTCCATGACGAGATCTCCTTCTTCGTGCGGACCTTCTTCTTCATCTACCTGGGACTGGTGCTCTCGCTCACGGCCATGTCCTCGGTGGAGCTCCTGGCCGGAGTTGTGGTGTTCAACGTCATCGTGCTCGGGAGGATCGCCGTATCTGCATCGGTGGGACGGCTCATGTGCAAGGACTGGAAGGACCGCGCCACCCTCCTTTTCATGATGCCCCGTGGCCTGGCGGCCGCGGTCGTGGCCTCGTTACCCCTCTCGCTGGGGGTGGTGAGCGCCCAGGTCGGCAATATGATCGGGGCCATCACCGCGGCGGTCATTCTACTGACGACATGCCTGGCATCCATCGGGGCGTACGTGATCGAGAAGCGCGCGGGACGCAGCGAGCTGCCGTGTGATTGCACCGTGGGCGAGGCGGGCGCCGCCCCCTGATGGGATGACAAGCATTCTCCCCTGCCAGCACCGGCTGACCCCGAGGGGGGAGGGCTACTGCTGGCTGGAAAGCCACCGACTGGATCCCGAAGGCCTGCCGGGCCTGGTCTTCCGCTCCCAGCGAGGTCGGCCGCTGCGATGCACCCAGACCATGGCTTCGGTGTGTCCGTGGCGCTCCTGGAACGAAGTTCCGGCGGCGGAACTGGTCCCCTGCCCCCACTGCAAGCGGCGGCATCGCGACGGCTCGACGTCGCAGCAGCTGTGCGCGGCCTGGTCGTCATCCAAGGCTGCGCTGAAGAGGATGCGCGAGACCAGGCCGGAGGGCGAGAGATACTTTCCCGATGGAACGCGCGAGCTGCCATATCGGGACGACACCTCCGACCTGGTCCGACGGCTGGTATGGAACCGGATGAAGAACGCGGTGCTGAGGCGGGACCGCTACCGGTGCCAGGAGTGCGGCGAATCGTTCGGCAAAAGGCGGCGCAAGGTGTTCGACCCCTCCCTCCGCCGCGGCAGGGGCGGCTACAGGTGGGAGAGCCTGGAGGTGCACCACATCATCCCTCGCTCCAGGGGAGGGAGCGATCATCCCGGCAACTTGATGACCCTCTGCCCGTCCTGCCATCTCGAGCATACGGTAAGGCAGGCGTCCGAGCGGGCGGCGGCCCGGAGGGACGAGGAAAGATTCCTCCAGGCGCTGGAGGAAGAAGGTCACGTCAGCGAGTCGTTCTTCGACCCCCGGGATTAGATCCCCGCATAGGGCGGGATCGGGAATGCCAGGACCTTACCGGGATCAGGGCCTGATGCCCCTGGCGAGAAATAACCTTTATATCGAGAGCCCTTAGGGTGGAAAGCACGGCTGATGGCACGACCGGTGCTGGCGGAGTACCGTCCACGGGCTCGTACCTCTGTTCGGGGGTCAACCAATTGACAGACATGGACCTGGCATGGATAATATTCGGGGTAACCGTCGCTGCGCTGCTGTTCCTGGACATAGGGGTCATAAACAGAAAACCGCACATCATCAAGCCCCGGGAGGCCATGCTGCAGGTCTCCTTGTTCGTCGGCGCGGCCATCGCCTTCAACGTCGGCGTCTACATCTGGATGGGCCCCACCACCGGTCTGGAGTTCACCACCGGGTACCTCATGGAGCTCATGCTCAGCGTGGACAACCTGTTCGTGTTCATTCTCATATTCACTTCCTTCTGCGTCCCCAGGAAGGACCAGCACAAGGTGCTGTTCTACGGCATCATCGGCGCGTTGATATTCAGGATGCTGTTCATCTTCGCCGGCGTCACCCTGGTGGAGAGGTTCGAGTGGGTCCTCTACATCTTCGGCGCCTTCCTGATCATCACCGCCATCAAGATGACGGTCGAGAAGGACGACAAGGAGATGTCGCCGGACAATAATATCATGGTCCGGTTCTTCCGCAAGTTCATGCCCGTGACCAGCGATTACGAGGGTGACGCTTTCTTCGTCCGGAAGCCGGGCACGGGTGCCAAGGCCGGCAAGATGACGCTGTGGGCCACCCCCATGTTCATCGCCCTCATCGTGGTGGAGACCACGGACATAGTGTTCGCCGTTGACTCCATCCCTGCCATCCTGGGCATCACCACCAATGTGTTCATCGTGTACAGCTCTAACGTCTTCGCCATCCTGGGCCTGAGGTCGATGTACTTCGCCCTGTCGCACATACTCGGCGCCTTCTGCTACCTCAAGTATGGCCTGGCCGGCATCCTGTCGTTCGTGGGCATCAAGATGCTTCTCCCCCTCTTGGAGCCCATCACGGGTGTGGACATGCACGTCCCGGTGGAGATGTCCCTCGCCGTGATCGTGATCATCATGGCAGTGGCGATCGGGGCCTCGTTGATCAAGACCCGGGCGCCAGGGTCCGCCCCGTGATACAAGAGAAGTCGCCGGCGAAAAAGGACCCGACCTGGCCTGGGGCCCATGGAGGCGAGGCGTGCGAAGGCGCCAGCCGCCCGATGGTGAAAAAGCTGAAAGGGGACGAGGGAAAGCGGGAGTGAGCTCGCCGCGGAAGGAAAGGTCCCTCCGCCCCCCTCATCGAAATTTAAGAAATGGCCGCCCAGGAATGGACGGTCGAGGGCATCATTTGCCGATGCCCAGGCTGTCGTCGGTCTTCTTGATCGAACGGGCGGCGTCCGGCTCCATCTTCATCATGGAGCGTATGCAGTCCACGTTCTCCGGCACCACGTCGCTCTCCTGATGCACCGCCTGGTAGTAGTACAGGGTGCTGCCGACGATCTTGATGCCGTCCTGCCACACCGCGATCTCCATGAGGTCGCCGCGTGGCCGGTCGAGGTCCTTGGCCATCTCCATGATGTTGGCCGTTCCCTTTATCCCCTGCTTGCCGCTCACCAGCTTCACCCGGGGGACGTCCTTCCATGCGGCCAATACGTCGCTCTCCTTCACCCCCTTCTTGAGGTCGGCGATGATGCAGTGGAGGTGCATCAGGGTGGTCGGAGCCTTGACGGCCATGGTGGTGATCTCCACCCACGGCATGATGGTCTGCACGTCCGGGCCGTGGTGGGTCGGCAGCTTTAGCGATGGCTCCAGGCTGTTCAGCGCCGAGCCCTTGTTGTCCGACGGATCGGCCCCGCGGCGCACGAGGGTGGCCGATACCCTCTTGACCCCAATGTCCCGGTCCAGGGGGAACAGCGTCCGCACCAGTCCGGTGGTGTTGCACGAGACGACCCGGGCGAAGTTTGCGCCCCAGGCCTCGCTGTAATTGGCATAGGCGTTGAACGACACCCCGGCCAGGCCGTGGTCCTCTCCGCCCTGGAAGATGGCCTTGACACCGGCCTTCTCGTACAGCGGGCGATAGGCCTCTCCGACGCCTCCGGGGGTGGCGTCGACCACTATATCGACCTTTTCCATCAGATCGTCCAGGGTGCCCTCGACCTTGAGGCCGTCCTTCTCAAAATCGGCCACCTGCTCGGGCCTGGCGACATACAGCGGATAGCCCGCAGCGCAGGCCAGATGCGCCTCGTACGACGGCCTGGTCTTGGTGACGCCGACCAGCTCCATGTCGTCCTGCGCCGCCACGGCGCTGGCGACCCTCTTCCCTATCGTGCCATATCCGTTTATGCCAACCCGTACTTTCATATTATACGCACATCCGTATTTGATAGATGGAGGTCGATGATGATGACCATTGCGGTATCTCAACCCCAGAATGTCAACGGGATGATATTAAGGGAAGATTAATCATTGTCGTTCCATCCGCCGGTGGA
>DAGU01000093.1:34671-37640 GCA_002498285.1 Methanomassiliicoccus sp. UBA386
GGTGACGATGTCAAGATGTTCCACTGACTGCTCGGTCTTTTCCGTCTTGAGCGTAGTGGTAGTCTTGATTAGGTAGAGGCATCCAACAGCCCTGGGTGTCCTCGCTCATTGTAAGGATGTGTTATTTGTGAGAGGTTCAAAAGCGGTTCTCACGCTCCTGGAACAAAAAGGCGTTGAGGTGATGTTCGGGCTTCCCGGCGGGACGACCATGCCCCTGTACGATGACCTGCTGTCATCCGATATACGTCACGTGCTGGTCCGCCATGAGCAGTGCGCGGCCCACATGGCCGACGGCTATGCGCGTGCGACCGGGCGCCTGGGCGTCTGCACGTCGACGTCTGGACCGGGCTCCACCAACATGATCACCGGCGTCGCCACCGCATATGTGGATTCGTCCCCCATGCTCGTCCTGACCGGCCAGGTGGCTACCGGCATGATAGGCAACAATGCCTTCCAGGAGGCCGACTCCTTCTCTCTGATGATGCCGATCACCAAGCACAACTTCCGGTGCCTGGACCCGAGCGACATCCCCGAGGCGATAAACCGGGGGGTCAGCATCGCCACCACTGGCCGCATGGGGCCGGTCCACGTCGATCTGCCGAGCGATGTCATGAACAAGCAGGTCCCCGAGGAGGCGTTCAGACAGGCCTTCCAGATGCCTCCTCCGCTTGAGGACCTCTCCTCCATACCGGACGCCATAAAGATGCTGAAGAACGCCGAGCGGCCCCTGCTCCTGGTGGGAGGGGGCGTCCAGTGGGCCAATGCCTGTCCGGAGGTGCTCCGCCTGGCCGAGATGCTCATGGCGCCAGTTACCACGACCATCATGGCCAAGGGGACCATTCCTGAGGACCACCCACTGTCGCTTGGGATCATAGGCATGCATGGGCGCGAGTCGGCGCGTCAGGCGTTCATAGAGGCGGACGTCATCCTGGCCGTGGGGACGCGCTTCTCGGACCGCAGCGCTTCCGGCCAGTCGGAGCTGCCGATGAGCACCAAGATAATCCAGATCGACATCGATCCCGGCGAAGCGGGCAAGTCTGCCAGGACCCAGGTCCGCCTGGTCGGCGACGCCAAGAAGGCGCTGACGCAGATAATCAACGGGCTGGCGGCGCAGCGGGGCGAGTCGGCATGGACGCAGCGCATCAAGGCGATAAGGGACAATTGCCAGTGCGTCATCGACTTCGATACCAGCCCTGTGCTGCCGCAGACGATCATCGCCCGGCTGAACAAGCTGCTTCCGAAGGACAGCATAATGACCACCGAGGTGGGTCAGAACCAGATGTGGGCCGCTCACTTCTTCACTGCGCGGTACCCGAGACAGTTCATCACCTCGGGCGGCTTCGGCACCATGGGCTTCGGGTTCCCCGCGTCCATCGGAGCGAAGTGCGCCTTCCCCGAGAAGACGGTGGTCGACGTCGCCGGCGACGGGAGCATCCAGATGGTGTTCCAGGAGTTCGCCACCGCCGTCTCGGAGGACCTTCCGGTCATCGTCGTCGTGTTCAACAACGGATGGCTGGGCATGGTCCGGCAGTGGCAGAAGCTGTTCAACGAGAGGAGGTTCTCCGGCACCGAGCTGTGCCACAATCCCGACTTCGTCAAGCTGGCGCAGGCCTACGGGGCCGATGGGGTCCGCGTGGACCACGCCTCTGAACTGGACGATGCGATAAACAGCGCGGTGGCCTCGGAGGTCCCTTACATCATCGATGTCATAGTCGACCCGGAGGAGGACGTCCTCCCCATGATCCCGCCGGGCGGCGGGTCCAAGAACATCATACGAGGTAGATGCGGATGGAACTGATGAAGATAGTCGGAAATGATACTCCGGGGCTCTTCCAGAGGGTCCTGGTGGAGCTGGGCAGACGGAAGATAGACGTGGAGAAGTCGTTCATGGCCAGGAGCAACGGGCTCATCACCATAATCGTGGAGGCGAACACCGGCAACATGAACGGCCGCCTGCTCCACGCCCTGGCGGCGCTGCAGGACGTCAACTCGGCGGAGTACCTCGACGAGGACTACTTCTGCTTCTGGGAGTCGTCGCCTGAGAAGGGCTCCGATTTCCTCGTCGCATGCGGCGCCGACAAGGACGCCGGGGTGATGAAGAAGGCTGCCGAACATTGTTTATATCGGGGCACGAATTCGCAGAACTGAACTACGGTGTGACAATGGCGACTACCATCTATCATGATTCAGACGCGGACCTAGGAGCGTTGAAGGGCAAGAAGATCGCGGTGATCGGCTACGGCAACCAGGGAAGGGCCCAGGCGTTGTGCCTGCATGACTCCGGCCTCGACGTGGTGGTCGGAGCGCGCAAGAACGGCAAGTCCTGGGGCAACGTCCAGAAGGACGGCCTCAAGGTCGCCGAGATCCCCGACGCGACGAAGGGCGCCGACGTGGTCATGATGCTGCTCCCCGACGAGGTGCAGCCCCGCATCTACAAGGAACAGATCGCCCCCAACCTCAAGAAGGGCGCCGCGCTGGAGTTCGCCCACGGCTTCGCCATCACCTTCGACCTCATCACCCCGCCCTCCACCTGCGACGTCATCATGATGGCGCCCAAGTCGCCGGGCCGCATGGTGCGGCAGACCTTCACCGAGGGCTTCGGCGTGCCGGCGCTGATCGCCGTGCACCAGGACGCCAGCGGCAACGCCAAGAAGCTCGCTCTTGCTCTGGCCAAGGGCATCGGGGCCACCAAGGCCGGCGTGCTGGAGACCGACTTCCGCGAGGAAGCGACCTCCGACCTGTTCGGTGAGCAGGCCGTGCTATGCGGCGGCGTGACCGCGCTCATCCAGGCCGGCTTCGACACGCTGGTGAAGAACGGCTACCGCCCCGAGATCGCCTACTTCGAGGTGCTGCACGAGCTGAAGCTCATCGTTGACCTCATCCAGGCTGGCGGCATGATGCACATGTGGAACTCCGTGTCCAACACCGCGGAGTTCGGTGGGCTCACTCGCAGGGACCGCGTCATCAAC
>DAGU01000090.1:0-149 GCA_002498285.1 Methanomassiliicoccus sp. UBA386
AAGCGCGAGGAAGTGACCGGAGAGACTGAACGCCGCGTGGTGGCCCAGCTGCTGTCCCTGATGGACGGCCTGGAGCCGCGCGTGAAGGTCGTGGTGATCGGGGCCACGAACCGGCCGAACGCCCTCGACCCGGCGCTGCGCCGCCCGGG
>DAGU01000090.1:375-2351 GCA_002498285.1 Methanomassiliicoccus sp. UBA386
ACCCGCGGCATGCCGCTGGAGAAGGACGTGGTCCTCGAGGACCTGGCGGACCTCACCCACGGCTATGTGGGAGCGGACCTTTCCGCCCTCACGAGGGAGGCGGCCATGCACTCCCTGAGGCGCATCCTTCCCGACCTGGACCTCGACATGGAGCAGATCCCCATAGAGGTGCTGATGAAAATCACCGTCACCAGGGACGACTTCCTTGCCGCCCTGAGGGAGATGCAGCCCTCCTCGCTGCGCGAGGTGTTCGTCGAGTCGCCAAACGTCAAGTGGGATGAGGTCGGCGGTCTGACCGACGCGAAGCGAGAACTGCAGGAGGCGGTGGAGTGGCCGCTCAAGTTCGGCAAGGTGTTCGAGGAGCTCGGGGCGGTGCCCCCCAAGGGCGTCCTGCTGTACGGGCCGCCCGGGACCGGCAAGACGCTGCTGGCCAAGGCGGTCGCCACCGAATCGCAGTCCAACTTCATCAACGTCAAGGGACCGGAGTTCCTCAGCAAGTGGGTCGGCGAATCTGAGAAGGCGGTGCGGGAAACGTTCCGCAAGGCCCGACAGGCCGCCCCGTGCATCATCTTCATGGACGAGATCGACGCCGTCGTTCCCGTCAGAGGGGGCGAGGGAGACTCCCGCGTCACGGAACGGGTCGTATCGCAGATGCTGACCGAGATAGACGGCCTGCAGAGCCTTCACAATGTGGTCGTGATCGCCGCGACGAACAGGCCGGACATGATCGACCCGGCGCTACTGCGCCCGGGCCGCTTCGACCGCCTGGTGAAGATCCCGACGCCCGACCTGGAAGGCCGCAAGCAGATCCTGAGGATCCACACCGCCCAGAAGCCCCTGGCGGATGACGTCGACATCGACGAGCTGGCCAGGAAGACCGATGGCTACAGCGGCGCCGACCTGGCCGCGCTTGCTAACGAGGCCGTGATGCTGACCATACGCAAGATGGTGGCCCAGGGTGAGACCGACCCGGAGAAGATGACCAAGAGCCGGATCGCCATGAGCACCTTCACGGAGGCGCTCAACAAGGTGAAGCCGGTGACCAGGACCGACCTCGGCCGGTTCGAGAAGATAGCCGAGGACTATGTTTACGTGAGGTGATAGAGATGGCAAGGGACAAGAGGGATCGTCGCAGGGACCCCTGGGACGACATGTTCGGCTCCTTTGACGAGGAGTTCGAGGAGATGCGCAGGAGGATGGACCTGCTGATGGAGAACTTCATGAGGGGCGGCCTGGAGCAGTTCGGAGAGCCCATGATCTATGGTTTCTCCATGCGCATGGGGCCGGACGGCAAGCCCCGCATCCAGCAGTTCGGGAACGCGGTCCCGCAGGCGCAGGAGGCGGCCGGCGGAAGAGAGCCGCTCACCGACATCATCGAAGGAAAGGACAACGTCAGGATCATCGTGGAGCTGCCTGGCGTCGACAAGGACGACATCCAGCTTCGCGTCGAGGACCGCATCCTGGACATCGAGGTGGACCGGGAGGATAGAAAGTTCTACAAGCAGCTGGAGCTGCCCTGCCCCGTCGACCAGGACCACGCCGACGCGACGTACAAGAACGGCGTGCTTGAGATAACGCTCAAGCGCGCCGAGCCGAAGAAACGCGGCCGCTCCATCAGGATCAATGGCCGTTAAACCTCTTCAGGGGGCCCTCGAGGGTCTCCCCCGCTCATTTTTATAGCTGTCTCGGCAGGAGCGTCACGCACCTCGCTGCGCGCGTCCTTCATGAAATAACGATATCGGCGATGTGAATCGAGCCGAAGAACCTTCATATAGCCCCGTAGAATTATTATGTACCGTGCACAGGGATGAGCTCATCGAGGTGGTCCGCTCCATACTGGCCCGCTCTGGTTTCTACGTCTCACGCCCCCTGAACATGCGGGGCATAAGCTTTGACATAGTGGCCCGGCTGGACGACCGCCTCCTCATCATCAAGATCCTGAGCAACGTCGATGCGCTCTCCAAGGAGAACGCCGA
>DAGU01000090.1:2564-12642 GCA_002498285.1 Methanomassiliicoccus sp. UBA386
TCCCGCTTCGGGATACCGATCATATCATTGAAGACGCTGGCCGACCATCTTCTGGAGGGCGTGCCGCCGTTCATTTTCGCCGCCCCGGGCGGCCTGTACGTCAAGCTGGACAGCGATCAGTTGAAGAAGGCCCGGGAGGAGAGAAGCATCTCCCTGGGCACCCTGGCCGAGGTCGCCGGGGTGTCGCGCCGAACCATCCAGATGTACGAGAACGGCATGGGCGCGATGATCGACGTGGCCATAAGGCTGGAGGAGTTCCTCAACATGCCGATCGTCACCGCCGTGGACCCGTTCGCCCCGCCCGCCCCCCGCGGCAAGGAGAAGGTCGGGCGCCCCATCAAGGTGGAGGTGGACCTGTTCGGCCGGGAGGTCTTCGGTTCACTGCAGCGCCTTGGCTTCTCCATCCAGCCCACCGCCCGCTGTCCGTTCGAGGCGCTGTCGAAGGACGACCGCATCGTCATCCTGACCGGCCTGGGCAACGACGAGAGCAAGCTGGTGGAGAAGGCCCTGGTGGTGCGCGACATCGCCCGCATCGCCGAAAGGGTCTCGGTCATCATCATCGAGCGCTCCTCCTCGAGGACCAATATCGGCGGGACCGCCATCGTCGGAAGGGACGAGCTGAGCAAGCTCACCGAGTCGACGCGCCTTTATGACCTGGTAAGCGAGAGGAGCGAGGATGATAAGGGCAAGAGCTGACGGCGCCGAGATCGCCGTTCTGCCGGCCGTCAAGGGCCTCGTGTCAGAGGGCGACGCCGCTGCCGCCGCCATATATGAGATGATGCCCGACGCGGTCGGGATCTCGGTATCGAGGGAGGAGCTCGACGCGCTGCGCGACAAGAGCGTCTACGGCGATTACGAGATGAGCACGCTCGAGGAGGCGTACGCAGAGAACCTCTCCACCTTCGGCGACGTGGAGCTGCCGTCTCCCTCCTACGTGAGCGCGCTGGAGGCGTGCGAGAAGCTGGGCATCCCGATCATCCCACTGGACATGAACGATGCCGAGTACACCGAGGTGTACTGCCAGAACATCAAGGCGGCCGACATGGTGCGCGACACTTTCTTCTCGCGCGGCATCGGGCGAAAACGCTTCGACCTCTCCTCGCCCCTCGCCTTCGCCTTGGACTGGGACCGCCGGGTGAACGGCACAAGGGGCTTTCGCCGGCTGCAGAAGACGCGTGAGGGGCATATGGCCGTCGCGCTGCGTCACATGGGCCGCCGGTACCGCCGCATCCTGGCGGTGGTCGAGGCGGAGCGGGCCGAGGGAGTGGGGCGTGTCCTGGCGCAGGAACGGGGCAACGAGGATTAGGTCGGCCACCAACGAGCTCGTGAGCCTACATCTGGACCCGTCATCAACCGCCTTGCGGCCTTCGACCTCATGGTCCGCCACGTTCGACCGGCCGGCGGCGGCCCGCCATTCATGGACGTGCCGGAAAGGCGATGCTCAGGAGCCTATTCTGAACATCAGCTGTTTACTCTCGGAGAGCGCCTTTCCTCTTGCGAGGCATCCCAGGGCCCTGTTGTTCCAGGAAACGCTGCTCATGCACAGTTGCCGCCATTCGTCTTACTTTAAAAGGGCGGGTTTTCTGGCGGGATTATTAATAATCACTTCTCGATGAACGGTCATGGCCGAGCCGTTCTGGGATATGGTCGAGCGAAGGGTCGACGGCCTGTTCCGCTGGATGGAGCAGGGCCGGCTCTCCGCCCTGGGCATCTCCCTGTACGTTCTCGCCGTCTCGCTCGTCAGGGACATATCGGAGTACTACCTCCTGGACCCCGTGTTCGTGTCGACGCCGCATCCCTGGCTGTACAGCATCGCGCACCACGTGTCGTTCTACACGGTCATCTTCCTCGGCCTCGTGCTGCTGCTGTCGGCGTTCTCCGGAAGAGGGGTGAGACGCTCCGCCAATGTCATCGCCAGCATCTTCTGGATCATCATACTGCCGCCGTACCTCGATCACTTCCTGTTCGGCCTGGACATGAACTACTCGTATGCCTCGGCCACGGATTTTCTTAACGCTCTCGTCCACTTCAGCGGGAGCAGCTTCAACCCCGGGCAGGCCATGGAGATCGCCGTCGTCCTCGCGGTCATATTCGGCTACACGATCTGGCAGGTGAGGGCCCAGCTGGACACCGTGCTGGGGAGGACACTGGCACTGGTCCGGGTGTCGGCGGTGGTCTTCTTCTCCTTCCTGACCATGTTCATTCTGGCGACGCCTGGAGCATATCTTCCGGTGGGCTTCGAGGGCAGCGTAGCGATGTTCCCGAACTTCGACTCCACCCGATACGTGCAGTTCCACCAGCTGCTGACCGCCTACTACGTCGTCATAGGCTGCGTTCTATTGCTGCTTCTGGGCATGTTATCGCTGGGCCGGGAGCTCATCGCCTACCTCTGCTCCCTCCGCCCTGCTCAGACGTTCTTCTTCGGCGGCATCGTCCTGGCCGGCATGGCGATGGGGTGGAGGGCGAAGGGCGGGGACCAGATCATATCGTCGGTCCTGCAGACGCCGTTCTGGGTCAATCTGCCGTACGCCATACTGGGAGTGGTCTCGGCATTGCTGGTCTGGCACGTCAGCGCCATGTGGAACGACGTTGCCGACCGTCAGACCGATGATCGTCGGGAGGGGCGGCTGGTCGCCTCCGGAACGGTGAGCCGCGGCTCGTTCCTTAGCGCTTCGCTTGTTCTCCTGATCGTGTCGCTGCTGCTGGCATCCCTCCTTTCGCTCCAGCACATGGCGTTGATCGCTCTTCTGGCGATCCTGGCGTACGTCTACTCGTTCCCTCCCCTCCGGCTCAAGAGGCATGCCATGAGCCCCCTCCTCATCGGACTTGGAACGGGGCTGGCGTTCATCTACGGGTACACCGCCCCGTTCAGCGAGGTGGCCGGCTTTGAGGGGACGGACGTGTACTACCTTACCGGCGAGGTTATCTCGGCCTCGCTCGACGCCTTCGCCATCATGGTCGCCGGCTTCATGTTCCTGGGCCTGGTGATCGGCTCCCTGATAACAGATGTCGAGGGATACCGCGAGGATTCCCGGGCCGGGATCCGGACCATATATACCGTCATCGGCCTGGAAAGAGGCGTGGCCGTCGTGTCGGCCCTGATCTTCGTTTCGGCCCTCGCCCCATTGGCGCTGTTGCCAAATCTCCAGGACCTGATCGTCCTGGGCGCCCTGGGGGCGACCGGCGGACTGGTTTTTCTAAGGAAGCGTAGTTCCCGGGCGGTCATGGCCGTGGCGGCCATGGGCCTTGTATACGTGGGATTCAGGCTTTTCCTCGTATGAGGCGGCTGTTCAGCAGGAGGTAGGGTATCGTGCGCGGCGCCATCCTGCCGAACAGTCCTCTCCAGTCGCTCTCTCCCCGGGCGATGCCTGCGCAGGCCCCCATTATGCCGTCGTCGCTCTTCACCTGGCCGAAGAACGAGGACAGTTCGACCTTTCCCAGAAGCCAGTGGAGAACAGGGCCCAACAGCACGGCAGACGACAGATCATTGAGGATCCTTCGGCGGCATCCCGCGGCGTAGACGTCTAGATCCTTTCCATTCAGGAGCATTCCTTCGACAGCCGAGGCGGCCAGGTTGGCGCTCTCGAAGGCGTACGACATGCCCTCGCCAGTGATGGGATTGGCGAAGCCTGCCGCGTCACCTATGAGCAGCGTCCTGCGCGAGTGCACGCGGTCGCGGGGGTACAGGGGGATGGGGTGGGCCGTGACGGGGGATCGGGACATCGTCCCGCCGTAACGCTCTCCGCAGTCCTTCAGTATGCGTTCCGTCGTCCTCCTGAGATCCGCCGCAGTTACCGCCTGCCCGACCACGCCGACGTTGCCTCCCATCCGATGAGGGAACATCCAGCCGTTCAGGGGAAATATGACCTTTGAGTACGGCCGAACGGTCGGGGTGTCGATGAAGTGTACCTCCATCGCGTCCTCGGGAGAAGACCCGAACTCGCATTCGAGGGCCATGCCCATGGCCATTCTTCGCCCTGGATAGGGCCCGAAAAGGGAAGACGCCAGCCGGCTGGTGCATCCCTCGGCCACGATCAGCGCGTCGGCCGTCATCTTCCCCCCGCTGGTGTTCACCGCAACACCGTCGCTCTCCTCCCTGGCCCTGAGCGATGTGGTTCCCTCCAGCACTTCCGCGCCGGCGTTCTCGGCCCGCTTGACCAGAAAGTGGTCAAGACGTTCCCGTCGCACGATGGCCGCCACTTCCCCTGAGAGCGGGAAGATCTCGCGATGCCCGTCCCATGCTACGGCGAAGTTCCTTATCCGCTGCTCCACCAGTTCGTCAGGAAGTTGCAGTTCCGCTTTCGCCTGGGCCCTGCCGAGCACCCCACCAGCGCAGCACTTGTGACGCGGCAGGACGTTCCGTTCCAGCAGGACCGTCCTCAGACCGGCCGATGCGCAGCGGAAGGCGGCCTGGGCGCCAGCCGGGCCGGCGCCGGACACGATGACGTCGTATCTGTCCAAACGGTTACCTCTTACGATTGGTCAGCCGCTCGATGGTGATGGATGTTACCACTATCCCCGCCAGCCCAACGAAGGGGAAGAACATGGATAGATTGATGTCACCTGTCACGACGTTGATGCCGGCCTCGTCTCCGTCCAGGGCGCTTAGTGGCGATTCATCGAACGTCCAACTCCCGATCTGGGGCTCATTGGCATAGGTCCAGATCGTTGGTATGGACGGCGTTCCGCTATTACCAGGGGCGAAACCGACTATCAGGACTATATCGAGGTCAAAGTCAGCATCGAAATCGCCAAGGGCTATGGATACCGCGTCATACTTTTCCCCGTTGGTCCCCACCTGGGCAGCAAGCCCGGTAGTGTGGACTGCCATCTGAGCGTCGAGGCCTCCCGTCGACTGTCCGGTGAGAACCATCAGGGTATGCGTGGTGGTTCCGCCGACGCGGGAGGTGGCTGCGACCACATCGTTATATCCGTCAATGGCATGGTTGGCCCCAGCGGCATCGACAGCGCCGTTGCTGCCCACATCGCCTATGGCAATGGCAGTTATGTACTCAGAGTCCACGTTGGGCAGGGGATCCAGACCGGTCACGTATTGATATTTCAGATTTGCCGCCAACCACTCTACGCCAGGCGAGTAGTGGCCGATACGCACCATATCCAGATATATGGACCGAAATTCAGATTGCACCTTGGTCTGGTTATTATCTACGATCTTCAGATAGTACTTGGAATTGCTGGTATAGTACAGGGGATAGGAATAGGTCTTCTGCTCGGTGCCCCAGATGGTGCCTAGGGGGAACCATCTGGCGTTGTCGGGAGAGTACATCAGTCTGAAGCTCTCATCCTCATTGGAGCAGTGCGCCACGATGTCGAGGTTGTGTATCGACCGTTCCGGCAGGTTCGGGATCTCGAACTGCCATTCCAGATACATCCCTTCGACGAATGTGATCTCCAGCCAGATAGCATCGAATTTTACCGCGCCGATGTTTCCATTGTGCGTGAAGATGATGTTTAGGGCATTGATGTCGTCTGCTCCCTCGAGCCCATTGGTCAAGAGATCATAGGTCTGATGCCTTGTCAGATCGGATTGCTCTGGCACTATGCCTGTGGCCATGGCCCCGAGGGGGTCGCCACCCGTAAACCATAGCACCTCACTGTTGCCATCATAGCCCGAATCTACCGAATATTGAACATGGAGGACTGCAGTTGCAATGGTCTTGCCGAGATTGCCAGACCCCACGCTGAACTGCTGGATGTGGAGCTGTTTGCCAGCATGTATGTTGTATGACTGACCGTCCGGTTGCTTCAAAAGGTCCAGGCTCTCCTCGGTATTGTCCCCCGGCCCCTTCGACCCCGTGATCGAAACGAAGATGTTGGACTCGAGGTAGATCTCAGTTAACGTCTCAACCTTTCCATCGACCCCCATAAGGTCCGCTATCCAACCAGCTGGATCCAATCCTTCCACTGCATGAGTCACTGACGCGGTAGGCTTCAGCTCATTCGTACCATATTCCACGGTCGGATGGGTGTAGTCTATTGAACTGTCCTTTCCCGTCGTGTGGATTATGTAGATCGCATCGTTCTTCGTACTGGTTCTGATGATGTCCAGATAGCCCTGGTTGTCCATCTGGGCGACCTCCACGCGCGGCATCCTCTGCATATGGTCATATGGTTTGTAACCGCCGACCGTAGATGTAACAGCAGGTATGATAGGATGAGAAGCGAACGTGCTCTGGCGACGGTCGGACGAGGTCACAGACTCTTTCCAAGCGCTCATCCAGATGTACGTCTTTCCCGTCTCGTCCACTCCGACGATATCATCGCAGCCGTCCTTGTTGAAATCGCCGATCGCCAGGTCCAGGATGGCGGGGTTGTCGTTGGAGTTGGCTTCCGGCGTCCCAGAGAGCCAATCCAATGTCGAGCTCAGAGACGTTTTGCGCCAACCCGCATCATCGCCCCAGAAGACGTAGACCCCCCGATTGAAGAACATGGCCTTGGTCTTCTCGGGGTGAGCCTTTGCATCGTTTTCATTTTCCGCGGTGGAGTGTATCACGATGTGCGCATAGCTGGCCACAATGTCGGTGTAGCCGTCCCCGTTGAAGTCGCCGGTCTCCATGGCCACACATAGCTCGTTCTCCTCCACGAACACCATGGATGTTTCGGTGCTCCTGGTCACGAACCCGCCGGGGAATGTGTAGGAAGTGCCCCAGCCACCCGTCAGCCTAACCCCGCTCGGTATATACAACGTCACATCCTCGTTGACCAGACCCTGTTTGTTGGACCCGAACACCCTACTACTGGCGGTTCCGTCCCCGTAACTGGTATCTACCGCCTGCGTTCCAGGGTTGGCGTCGAACGGCGTTACGATGATATTTGGCGTCTCAGACCATTCTTTTCCATTCACATCTAGACAGCGGTACCATGCGATGCTGACCGAGGAATCCTGGAACGCCACCAGGAGGTCCTTGATGCCGTCATTGTCCATGTCCGCGATCGTCATGGCAAGGGGGCCGTCATATGTGGGATTGGCGATCGTGGTCTTTCCCCAGGAGTTCGAGCCAACCCCTTTCTCGAACCACACCAGCTTGCTGTTGTCCCACTGTGCGCCCGAGGAGCTCCATGTGTAGCTTCCGGTCCCGATGCTGGCAACTATATCGGTCATGCTCAGGGGGGCGGTGACATTGAACTGCGTGGCGATGTTGTGATAGGTCTCTCCCTGCCCCGGACTGCCATGATCGGTGATGAAGGACAGCGTTAACGTGTATGAGTTCTTCTTCGGCAGCCACCACGATAGGTCCGCCGCCTTTAGCTCGATATAGACCGTGTACACCCCGGTCGTGTCGGAATCACCGACCCTGGTGGCGCTGTCGCTCGTGGACGACGTCTTGAAAAGGGAGCTCATGGGAGCGCTATAGGCGGGGGCCGCGCCATATTCGGTCGGTGCCGGCGGGACCGACTTGATGAGGTAGCGGCCGCTGTAGTCCGAGATCGTGACCGTGCCCATTTGGACCTTGGTTATGTCTACATCGGTGTCCCTGGTGACGATCTTGAGGTATATCCTATCGGCAGGCGTGAAGCCGCTGGTCCGTACGAGCGTATTGTTCTCCTCATCCCACTTGTACGTCTCAATGATAGGATAGTCCGCCCCATCCACTGAGATGCGGTCCTGCACGTTCAGATTGGTGCCGTAATAGTCCTTCATCAATATTTTGAACGGATATATCAGGGGATCGGACGGAGCGCTGAAGGTGAAGGTGTAGCGATAGAACCCGGAATAGAGTCCTCCATAGGTAAAGGCGCCGCTGAACTTGGACTGTGGATAGATGGGTTCGCCAGTATAGGGATGGGTGATCTCGAACGAGTTGCCCAGGGCAAGGTTCATCATGGAGTTGCTGTAGAACTCGACCAGCACTTTATCGCCGGGCTGGAAGTCGCGGGTGATCTCCTTGGTGGCAGCGTTCCTGATGTAGTAGAAGGTCGTCCCCAGCCGGCTGTTCCCCCCGCCGCTCTGCCCGCCGCTCGCATCGGGCGGATACTCTCCGTTCACAAGGATGTCCTCGTAATCATCCAGGGGGTTGTCAGAACCGGAGCCTCCGGTGATGATCTTTACCATGAAGTTGGCGCTGACCTTCTGCCCACTGAAGTCAGCGGCATGGAACGTCACGATCTTCCCGTTCCAGGCCTGGCTGGCAGGATAGGGGGTTTCGGACCAGTACACTCCGCTGCCATCGCTCTTAAGGGGGATGGGTTCGTTCCCGAAGCCTGCCAGACGGGAAGCGTTAACATAGACCGTAGCGGGATCGATGGAACCATAGGGGGAGCTGACGTATGCAAAGAACCTCACGAAGTCTCCGACATAGATTGTGCCGGCGACCGGGGAGTTGGAGCTGGAGATGCCTCTGCTGCTGATTATGGGCGCGGTGGATTTCTCGTCGCTGCCCTGCAGGGTGGCCTCCCAAACCACAATGTTGGCCCTTACATCCACGATCATGACGCTTATATTGGCCTCACTGGTCACCCCCGTCATGCCGCTCCCGTCAGCTCCCTTATAGTTCCATTCGCTCCCCGTATACCATGTGTCGCCGGCGTTCCACTTCGTTCCGTCCCGCTTATAGCCCTCCCAGATGCTCAGGGTTGTGGCCGAGTCGCTCACGGAGAGGTATATTTTGGTCCGGTGGTCCTCGAGCGGGTGGCCGCCCTTATTGATTATCTTGATCTCTTTGACGTCGTTGCCGTCTAAAACGACGCTACCGACGAAGTCGGTGTAAACCTTCTCCGACGGGCCGTCCATCGAGGCGACGAAGACGAAGATGCCGGAGAACATGATGACGGTTATGCTCAGGATCAGGAGGTTGCCTATGATCTCCGAGACCGCGTTTCGGCTCTTCCAGCTCTTGCGCCTCTTAATGAGCTTCGATCCCAACGCGCCATGCCTAGCGCCTCGACCCTTACGGCTATTATCGAAAGAATTGGCCATGACTCCACCGACCCCTTGCGACGCGGTGGGGTGATGGTGGTGTGAAGATATATATTCCTATATACACGGGTTTCAATGGCCAAGAACAGCGGCTCCGTTCGATGGAGAACAGCCCTGGTATTATCTATCGCCTGGCCGGTACCGTTTACCATGCTTGAGATCGAGATTAAAACGCCTGTCGCCGACCATGAGGATGTCAAGAGACGACTGGCAGAGCTGAACGCCATCCACGTGGAACGGGTGGAGCAGTCCGATTCATACTTCGCCCACCCCTGTCGCGACTTTGGCGTGACGGACGAGGCGCTGCGCGTCCGCCGGCAGGGAGGAAAGGAGACGCTGTACTACAAGGGCCCGAAGGTCGATGCCGAAACGAAGACCCGGGAAGAAATAGCCGTGCCGCTGTCCGACGCCGAGGCCATGAAGACGGTCCTGCAGAGGCTGGGCTTTGTTCCGGTGGTCATCCTTGACAAGGAAAGGGACATCTATCAGCTGGACGGCGTGGAGGTCGCCCTCGATACCGTCAACGGCCTCGGACACTTCGTGGAGCTGGAGGTGCAGGGCGACGACATCGAGGGCGGCAAGGCCAAGCTGAAGGAGGCCATGCGCTCCCTAGGCCTGGAAGGAAGCGAGCGTCGCTCCTACCTCGAGCTGATGTTGGAGTCTAGATCGACGACAGCTTCTCGATGAGGAACTTCCTGACCTCCTCGTCCTCAGGTATGGTCAGCGAGCTCTTGTAGCGCTCCGAGCCGTCCCGCATGGTGTAGCCGCGGCTGATAGATACGAACTCGGTCGTCCCGTCCTTGCTCACCGCCCTCTTGCGCGCCACCTCGAGGAAGTTGTTCTTCCCGAAGGAGATCCTGTCCGATGCTATGGTCTCGAACTCCACATTGCGGCCTGCTTCCTTGACCTGTTCCACCGATGTTCCCTCCCATCCCTTCAGGCATGCGGGGAAATTAAACTCTTTGCCCCGCGACCTGAGTTCGACACATAGATATACAGGGCTGAAGTTTAAAAGCCCATGACCCAGGACGGGCCGACCCAGGGACTGCCGCCCACCAGGAGATGCTGGTCGTGCGGTTCGGACAATCCTGCTCACTATAATTTCTGCTCCCACTGCGGCGCGCCCATGGCCACGACGCC
>DAGU01000090.1:12842-13610 GCA_002498285.1 Methanomassiliicoccus sp. UBA386
GTATGGCACGATACCGCTGATCATCCTGATGACCCTGAACGTGGTCATCGCGCTGTGGGGCATCGGCCTGGTCTATCCCCACATGGACAGGGAGATCGCCCTGTATGTGGTGACGCCGTGGCTGGTAAACTTCGCCGAGCTGACCGGCTGGGGTTTCTTGCTTTACTACATATTCCTTGCCGCGGCCATCGCCGCCTCGTTCGTCTGGATGCTGCGCAAGAGCGCGCAGCCGCTAAAGGACGAGCTGACGGGAAGATCGGTCAAGGAGCATAGCCCGCTCTTCACCATCGGCACGATGTTCATGGCCGTGCTGGCGTTCAACGTCATCTTCTACGCCCTCATATCGTCATCGGGCGCATCTCCGACGTCCCCTGATTTCGAATCCTCCGAGCTGTGGGGGGTCATCTACGGCTTCGCCAACGCTTCGGTGTGGGAAGAGGTCGTGACGAGGATCCTGCTCCTGGGCGTTCCGCTCCTGCTGATCGACGCTCTGCGCCGGTCCGTCAGCGCCAGGGCGCGCGAGCGGAAGCTGCGGCAGTATATCTTGGGCGGCGGTCTGGAGATCGGCAAGGTGGAAGCGGCCCTGCTGCTGTTCTCCTCGGCCATGTTCGGCATCGCCCACGTGTGGTCCTGGGACCTGTGGAAGATCGTCCCGGCGTTCGCCGCCGGACTCGCCTTTGGATACCTGTTCCTCAAGCTTGGCGTCTATGCGTCCATCATGCTGCACTTCGCCTTCGACTTCCTGAGCATACCCCTGCAGGTATGGCC
>DAGU01000003.1:0-9691 GCA_002498285.1 Methanomassiliicoccus sp. UBA386
GTGGAGGTGCCGTTCAAGGTCAAGCACATCTCCGAGTACCTGGCCGATAAGGACCTAGACCTGGGCAAGCTTGAGAAGAAGCTCACCTACCATGACCCGTGCCACCTGGGGCGCCACTCCGGCGTGTACCAGGCGCCGCGCGACGTCCTGTCCAGGGTCCCTGGCGCCGAGTTCCAGGAGATGCCCAAGACCTCGGCGGAGGCGCGGTGCTGCGGCGGCGGGGGCGGGGTGCGCTCCGCCTTCCCTGAACTGTCGGAGAAGATCGCCGGACGGAGGGTGGACCAGGCCGCGTTCGCCGATGTGCTTGTCACATGCTGTCCGTTCTGCGTGACCAATCTCCGCTCGGGCGGCGACAAGAACGGCAGCAAGGTTGAGATCTGCGACCTGGTGGAACTGGTGGAGCCCCTCCTGTGAACATGCTTCGGCTCAGGGAATACCGCTCTGCCGAGGAGGCCAGGAAGGACCTGGCATCCTTCCGGCTTCCTAACCTTCCCCTCCCCCTCCTGCTGCACGGGACGGTCCTCATGGCCGAGGGCAGCGTCAGCGAGCTTGGAGAGCTGTCCCGGGAAGCCAAGGAACTCGACGGCAAGGTATATGCAGGCCGGCGCGGCGAACGCGACGCTCTCTTGATGATCCTTCCGCACATCGACACCGCCAGCCTCCCTCGGGAAGGCGGCCCGATGCTGGCCCGGTGCATCGACCTGTATCGGAACGATGTCTGCGTCGATATCCCGCTGCCCCGCGGCCGTTTGCGTGCCGACCGCACGTTGGTCATGGGCATATTGAACGTCACCCCCGATTCGTTCTCCGACGGACGGCCCCTTGACACTGATGCCGCCTTCGCCCGGGCGGAGCGGATGATCTCGGAGGGCGCGGACATGATCGACGTGGGGGGCGAATCGACCAGGCCTGGTTGGCGCCCCGTCAGCGTTGAAGAGGAGATCTCGCGCGTGGTGCCCGTTATCAGGGAGATCGCGGCCTCCTTCGACGTTCCGATCTCGATCGACACCATGAAGCCGGAGGTTGCGAGGGCGGCCATGGAGGCCGGAGCATCCATCATCAATGACGTCAACGGGTTGAGGAACGAGGGCATGATGCCCGCCGTGAAGGAGACGGGAGCGGCGGCGGTGATCATGCACATGAGGGGAACGCCGTCGAACATGCACGCCGAGGTCGGCGCATCTGCCTACGGCGACGTGGTCGCCGACGTGATGTGGTACCTGAACGGTCGCATCAACGCCGCCGAGGAGGCTGGCATCGAGCGCGAGAAGCTCATCATCGATCCGGGCCTGGGCTTTGGCAAGACCTTCGAGCACAATATCGAGCTGCTCCGCCGCTGCCGCGAGATGCGCTGCCTGGGCGCGCCGGTACTGATCGGCGCGTCACGGAAGCGGTTCATCGGCCACCTGACCGGGGCGGAGCCGGAGCGGAGGCTGGGCGGTTCAGTGGGCGCGGCCATCATGGCCGCGGAGAGCGGCGCATCCATCGTCCGGGTGCACGATGTAGAGGCCACCGTGCAGGCGCTGCGCGTTGTGAACGCAGTGCTTGATCACAGCACGTAGGAGTAGATCCAAACGGCCACGATCGCCACTATGGCCACGATGTAGAATAGTAGATTGCGCTGTTTGTTCTTCCTCTTCTTGGCCTCCTGCTCCTGCCGGCACTCCTCCGAGCAGTAAAGCTCGTTGGCAGGGACCGGATCGCCGCAGGCCAGACAGTGGGAGTGTTCCGGAAGATGGACCTTCATACCGTCCCTCAAATGGCGCGGTGATACTTATCCTTGGTCCATGACCCCGGGCTCCGCCAAGCCGATGATTTATCTATCCCGGATTGATTGTCGAGGGCATGTGGAAAGTCCTGGGCATGGAGGCGGTGCCCGTCACCATAGGCCACGTATGGCAGGAACGGCTGATCGAACTGTCAAAGCGCAGAAAAGGCGCCCCCCGATTCAGGAAGTTGATGGAGCAGGCCGATTTCCGCTACTTCCATGATGCCATCCGGGACATCCACACGTTCCTCTTCAGATTCGACCCGGCGACGCCCATGGATGACCTGGAGTACCTCAGGGACTACATCCTCGAACTGCACGAACTTTCCGAGGACCCGGTGGTATCATTCAACGATGAGCCGCAGAACTTCACCGTGGTGTTCACCGCCGACGAGGTGGCTGACGATCACAAGAAGAGGAACGCCTGGTGGAAGAACGAGGGCGGAGAGGAGACCCAGAGCCTCTGAGCCTCTTCCCGCGCGATGCGATACCGACTTCCACCTTGATTTACTGGGGCAGTGCGCCTCAGGCGGCGCTGGAGGCCTCTCCCAACAGCCCCTCCAGTCGCTCTCTGCCCGCCGCGGGGTCCCTGCTCTGGACCTTGGCCCACAGCCGCAGGCGTTCCACCGCCCGTCCGCTCTCGATGATGCTCCTGGCCCTCTCGATGCCGTCGGCAAGGCCGGACGCGCGGCCGTTCATGCACAGCAGGGGCGCGGCGTTGAGGCATACTATGTCCTGGCGCGGGCCATGCTCCTCGCCCCCCAATATGCGCAGCAACCGCACCGCCTCCGCCGCGATGTCCCCGCTGGACAGGAGGTCCTGCTCCCTAGCCCGCCGGATGCCCAGCTCCTCCGGGGTGATCGTATATGTGTTGATCTCGCCGTTGCGGTCAATCTCCATGACCTTGGTCGGACCAAGGGTTGAGAGCTCGTCCATGCTCTTGGAGCCGTCGGCGTTGGAGCCGGTGAACACCATAGCCCTCTGGTAGCCGATCTCCTTCATGGTGCTGAGGGTGGGCACCAGCATGTCCTCCGAATAGACGCCTCGCACCCCGTAGCGGGGCAGGGCCGGATTGGCCAGCGAGCCGGCGATGTTGAGGATGGTGCCGAACCTGATCTGCGAGAGGATGCGGCCCAGCGCGGCGGGGTGCACCAGCGGGCTGGAGCCGTTGAACATCCCGATGCCGGCGTTCTCTATCGACCGCTTCACGGTGGCGGCGTCGCACTCCATGTCCACGCCCAGCGCCTCGGCCATGTCCACCGTGCCGCAGCGCGAGGTTATCGCCCGGGCACCATGCTTGGCCATGACCACGCCGTCGGCGGCGGCCACGATCGCTGCGGCAGTGGATATGTTGAACGTCTTGAGGGTGTCCATGCCGGTGCCGCTGTTGTCCGAGAGCGGGCCGGGAACATCGGGCCTCACCCTTATGGTGTCGATCTCATAGATCGCCTCCCACGAGCCGGCGATCTCCTGCGGCGTGGCTCCCTTGGCCGTGATGGCCGCTAGGAATGCGCCCTGCTGCAGGTCCGGCTGCTCGTCCAGCAGCACCTGCCGGAACATCTCCCTGGCATCCTCCCTGCTCAGGCTCCCTCCTCCAATTATGTCATTGACCCTCGATCCGAACACCCTTATTCTGTCTTCCATCTCTGGCACCTCTAGAACCTTGTTATCACGCACTTCAGCCCCTCTCTCCCTTCGATATGGCGAAACCCATCCTCCAGATGCTCCAGGCTGGTCTCCATGGTGATCAGCCGGGCCGCATCCACCTTTTCTGAGGAGATGATCTCCAACGCTTGCTGGTTCGAGCGGCTGGTGCAGCCGTAAGCGCCGACCAGCGTCAGCTCGCGATAGTGAAGCTGCCCCATGTCGATCGGCCGGACATCGTCGCCTCGCGGGAGGCCGGAGAACACGCACGCCCGCCCGCGCGGGGCCATGGCCCGCATCACGGCCGACATGTCGGCCGCGGGGGTGGCGAGCATGGCGACGTCGGCGCCTCGGCCGGTAAGGTCCATGACCTCGTCGGCCAGGGTCTCGGACGGCTCCAGGACGTCGGCCCCGATCTGTTCGGCCAGCTTTCGCCTAGAATCCATCGGCTCTACGACGATGGGCCGGGCGCCAAGCGACAACGAGAGCATGGCGTGCAGCAGCCCCATGGGCCCCGCGCCGATGATAAGCACGTCATCGCCCTCGGCCGTGCGGCACATTTCATGGGCGTGGACGCAGCACGCCAGCGGCTCGGTTAATGCGGCCACGTCGGCGTCCACGCCGGCCGGCACGACGTTGAGGCCCCGTTGGACGCTCTCTGGCGGCACGGCCATGTACTGGGCGAAGCCCCCATCGCGGTTGAAGCCGAAGATGCCCTGCCGCGAGCACATGTTATCGCTGCCGGTGCGGCAGGACGGGCATGCGCCGCACACCAGGCCAGGCCATATCTGGACCCTGGAACCAACGGGCGGCGCCCCGGCGGCGTCGACCTCGACCAGTCGGCCCACCGCTTCGTGCCCCAGTATGCGCGGGTACGATAGGTCGCGATGCCCCTTCCTGAACATCTTGATGTCCGACGGGCAGACGGCGCAGGCCTCCACCTGAACGAGCGCTCCGCCCTTCGGGCAACGCGCGTTGTCCACCTCTCTGACAGTAAGCTCACCAGGAGCGCTCAGCACCGCCGCTCTCATTCCTCGACCTCAGTTGGATGATATGTCCAACTTTAGGAGTTGAAAGCAGCTATTAAACGTTTATGGGGCCGTTTTTAATGTTGGATGATATATCCAACTATGTCTGGTCGTTGGATATAATCCTCTACCTAGGATATTATATGGCGTCCTCCAGCAGCTCTCCGCTCCTGCGAACGGTGTATGAACGAACCGGGACCGAGGAGGAGGCGCGGTGGATGGCGGTATCGACCAGACGTTTGAGGTTACCGCAACAGGGCACCTCTATGTGCACCAGCGAGATGTCCTTCACATCATTGGAGGACAGGACCTCGGAGAGCTTGTTGATGTAGTCATCATTGTCGTCCAGTTTGGGGCAGCCGATGACCACCACTCTGCCCTTGATGAAGTCGGGGTGCATGGATGCAAAGGCGAAGGCGGTGCAGTCTCCCGCCAGAAGCAGTCTGGCGTCCTTGAAGTACGGCGCCCTGGCGTTCACGAGCTGCATCTTGATCGGCCATGTCGTAAGCTCCGAGCCGCCCTGAGACGGTGTTCCGATGTTGCCCATTGGCCTGAGGACCATCGTGCCAGCGGACGGGCATCCCTTTCTGCCGGCCGCCATGCGGGCCTCCACCGCTCCCTCGTCGAACTCATCCGCCTCGCGCTCAACGATATTGAGGGCCCCTTGGGGGCAATCCCCCAGGCAGGCTCCCAGGCCATCGCAGAGATTGTCGCTGATAACCTTGGCCTTCCCCTCGCGGATCTCTATCGCTCCCTCAGCGCAGGCAAGCACGCACTGGCCACAGCCATCGCACTTGGACTCATCGATCTCTATGATCTTACGGACGGCCATACAAACACCCTAGCAACATGGACTGGTGGGCTTGATAAATAAATCGCCCAATGGACATCGTCCGTATGGGGTGGCATCTTTCATCGAATGCGACCGGTCCACAGTTCCCGGCAGGAGCTTCTCACCTGTCGATGCTGGCCAGGAATGTCATCTCCTCTCTTAGGAGGGAGCGGAGAAGTTCGAGAGGAAGCATGTGGCCTCCGTCCAGCTGGACCGTGCGGGCCCCTCGGTGCTCCGCCAGCTCCCTTGCCGAGGACGGAGGAACGAGGCGGTCGTCCTTCCCCCACACGGCCAGGGAGGGGCAGGAGATCCGGCCGCAGTCCTTTACGGCATCATGCCGCAGCATCGCTTCGAACTGCTTCCGTACCCCGTTCCAGCACGTCCATCCATATCTCCGGGCCCTTCCCTTGATCACGTGCTCCCTCCACCGCTCGTTCTCAAGGAACTGCGGAGAGAACACCCAGGGGGTCATGAGCTCGCTTATTGCTCTGGGGTCCCGCCCTTCCTCCCCCGCCTTCACCCACTCCTGGTAGATGCTTCTCTGTTCGTCAGTGAGGCGGGCCGGGGTACATATGGTGATCAGGCTCTTGACCCTTCCAGGCCGCCTCGCCGCGATCGCCTGGGCGATGAGGCCCCCCATGCCGTGCCCTATGATGTGGGCCTTGTCCAGACCGATCAGGTCTATCAATGAGGCCGCATCCTGGGCCATTGTCTCGATGGTGTACGGCTCTGCCGGAGAATCGGACCTGCCAGAGCCGCGATTGTCCAGAGCCAGGACGAAGTGGCATGATGCCAATGTCCCCAACTGGAATGTCCAGGAGGAGAGGTCCTCCCCGATGTCGGCCAGTAGCAGCACTGGATCCCCCCTCCCCATCATCTCAAGATGCAGCGCGGTCCCGTTGGCCCTGATGTAGGTCATGAGCGGCTAACAAAAAAGGCGCTCGCGCGTAGACAATACTTGCCCCGAATTATTCTCGGCCGGGCGGACGACCTTCGCAGCAGCAAGGTTATTCATGAAACGGCTGCATTAACGGCCGTGCCCGCTGGAATGGAACGGATAGTGAAGTACAACCCCGCCACCCTGGAGCTGGTGGGGGAGCTGGACAGCACTCCCTTGAATGACATCCCACTCATCTTACAGAGGTCAAGGGCCGCCCAGGCTGAATGGGCCGCCCGGCCGCTGGCAGAGCGCCGGAGGACGCTGAAGCGGTTGCAGGAGCACGTCGCGTCAAACGTCGATAGCATCGCCAAGGTGGTCTGCCAGGAGACGGGCAAGCCCCGTGTGGAGGCGATCAACGCCGATCTGATGACCTCCCTCAGCGCTGCCATGTACTCGGTGGAGAGGATGCCATCGCTGTTCCGTCCCCGCGCCGTCGGATTTGGGAAGCTCTCTATAATGATGAGGTACCTGAGGCGGCACTCCTACATCCAGCCACGCCCCCTGGGCGTGGTGGCCATCATCGCCCCTTGGAACTACCCATTTGGAATACCGTTCTCCCAGGCCGTCATGGCGGTGGCCGCCGGCAACGCCGTCGTGCTGAAGCCATCGCCGGAGGCGCCCTTCACCGGTCTGGAGGTGCGGAAGGCGTTCATCGCCGCCGGAGCGCCGGAGGGCCTGGTCCAGGTGGTGATCGGCAACGGCAGCGACGCGGGCAACGCGCTGGCATCGTCGGACGTCGACCGTGTTATTTTCACAGGCAGCACCGAGGTCGGAAGAAAGGTCATGGCCGCCGCCGTGCAGAGGCTTAACCCCGTCACCATGGAGCTGGGCGGGAAGGACCCCATGGTGGTGATGGGCGATGCCGATCTGCCTCGTGCCTCGGCCGCTGCGGCATGGGGCTGCTACGTGAACGCGGGACAGACCTGCGTGTGCATCAAGCGGATATATGTCCATGAGAGCGTCTACCAGCCGTTCCTCGAGATGTTCAGCGAGAGCGTCTCGCGCATCAAGCTGGGCTATGGTTGGGACGATCCAGAGGTAGGAATGGGTCCGCTCATCAGCGATCGTGCGGTGAAGGACATGGAGGCTCAGGTGGCCAGGGCGGTGGAGCAGGGCGGAACTGTCCTCTTCGGAGGCCGCCGGACGGACATGAAGGGCCACTTCTTCGAGCCGACCGCCATCGTGGACGTCGAGCAGTCATCGGACATCGTGCAGAAGGAGACGTTCGGGCCGATCGTGGCGATCCTCCGATTCCGAACGGATGTGGAAGCCATCGCCCTGGCGAACGATTCGTCCTACGCGCTCTCCGGCTCGGTTTGGACGTCCGACCTAGCGAGGGGGAGGTCGATCGCCGAGAGAATGAGCGGCGGCACCGTCAGCGTGAACAACGTCGGCTACACCTTCGGCCTCGCATCCACGCCATGGGGCGGAAGGAAGGACAGCGGGTTCGGGTACACTCACGGGGAGGAAGGCTTCGCCGAGCTGCTGGAGCCTCATCACGTGCACGTGGACCGGGGGCGGTTCGCGCGAGAGCTGTGGTGGCATCCCTACGGGCGGGAAGGCCTTGAACTATCCAAGGGTCTGGTGGACATAGGCTTCCTAGGTCAGTATGGTAGAGCGGCAGCGCTGCTGCCTCGCGTGAGGCGGCGAATGAAGGGCCGCTGACCAGGACAAAGGTGATAGCTCTTCTCCTGCAATCAATATTCGATGGTCGACCACCGAGACCACCAAGAGCATGGAACCGCTGGCGTAGAGGAAGAGGGGCAACCACATCATGAGCTGAAGGGCCATGGCGGCCACGATCCCTCGTCGCCGAGGCCCTCCCATGGGGACCATGGCGGCCACGCTTCCATGATGGCCGACTACTGGAGACGCTTCGTGGTCTCCATGGTCCTGACCGTTCCGGTCCTGGCGCTGTCGCCGATGATACAGGAATGGTTCGGCTACTCTCTCCAGTTCCGGGGAAGCCTACTGCTGCTGTTCGCCCTGTCCACCGTCGTCTACCTCTACGGCGGATGGCCGTTCCTGAAGGGGCTGGTGCGCGAGCTGTCGGATCGCCGCCCGGGCATGATGACCCTGGTCGGCCTGGTCATCTCGGTCGCCTTCTTCTATAGCTCGGCGTCGGTGTTCGGGTTCGGTAGTGACATCCTATTCTGGGAACTGGCCACGCTGATCGACATCATGCTCCTCGGTCATATCATAGAGATGCGCTCGGTGATGGGCGCGTCTAGGGCATTGGAGGAACTGGCCAAGGTCATGCCGTCCATCGCCCACGTTGTCGTCGACGGCGGCACCCAGGACGTTCGGGTGAGCGAATTGAAGGTCGGCGATCATGTCCTGGTGAAGCCGGGGGAGAAGGTCCCGGCGGACGGCGTGGTGCGGGACGGCTCGTCTCACGTGGACGAGTCCCTGCTCACCGGCGAATCCATGCCCCAGGCCGCCGGCGAGGGCAGGGAGGTCATCGGCGGCTCGGTCAACGGCGAAGGCTCCCTGGTCGTCGAGGTCCTCCGGACCGGCGAGGAGACGTACCTCAACCAGGTGATCGAAGTGGTGAGAAAAGCGCAGGAGAGCCGCTCCCGCACACAGAACCTTGCGGACCGCGCCGCCATGCTCCTCGTGATCATTGCCGTCTCCGCCGGCATCCTTACCTTCGCGGCCTGGGCCCTCATGGGCAACGGCGCGAGCTTTGCCGTCGAGCGCGCCGTCACCGTCATGGTCATCTCCTGCCCCCACGCCCTCGGCCTGGCGATCCCGCTGGTGGTGGCCGTCTCCACATCCTTGGCCGCCAGCTCAGGTTTCCTGGTGAGGGAGCGGCAGGCCTTCGAAGACGCCAGAAGGATACGCTCGGTCATATTCGACAAGACCGGCACGCTGACCGAGGGAAGGTTGGGAGCGACGGACGTCCTCGCGTACGGCGGAAGGACCGAGGCCGAAGTGCTGGGCATGGCTGCCGCGGTGGAAGCGTCATCCGAGCATCCGATAGCCGTGGCCATCGGCCGCCGGGCCGTTGAGGACGGCGTGCATGTGCGACCGGCGGAAAGCTTCAAGGCGGTGGCCGGCCGGGGAGTGGAAGGCCTGGTCGACGGAACTAAAGTGGAGGTCATGGGCCCCGGCCCGCTGCGGGAGCTAAACCTCGTTCCTCCCGATGCACGGGCTGAGGAACTCGCGTCCCGCGGCCGCACCGTCGTGTTCATCGTGGCCGAAGGCAGCGTCATCGGTGCGGTGGCCCTCGCTGACGTGGTGCGAGCCGAATCAAGAGGGGCGGTGGCCCGTCTGAAGGACCTGGGGATCAGATGTATGATGCTCACCGGCGACAACCGCTTCGTCGCCAAGGCGGTGGCCGAGGAGCTGGGCCTGGATGAGCACTACGCGGAGGTGCTGCCGCACGAGAAGGCCGAAGTAGTCAAAAGGGTCCAGCGGGACGGGCCGGTGGCCATGGTGGGCGACGGCATCAACGACGCGCCGGCTCTGGTGCAGGC
>DAGU01000003.1:9830-25647 GCA_002498285.1 Methanomassiliicoccus sp. UBA386
CATCGGCAGCGGCACCGACGTGGCCATCGGGTCGGCGGACATCGTGCTGGTGCGCAACGACCCGAGGGACGTGGCCGAGGTCCTGTCGCTCTCCAGGAGAACATACTTCAAGATGCGGCAGAACCTGGTCTTCGCCACTGGCTACAACGCCGTGGCCATTCCCCTGGCGGCGGGCGTCCTGAGCGGCTACGGGATCATACTGTCGCCGGCCGCGGGGGCGATCCTTATGAGCGCCAGTACCGTCCTGGTCGCTATCAATGCGCGCCTGCTTAGATGATAACTGAGAGAAATAGGAAAAGAAGGAAAGAATGTTCGGAAGGGGTTTGTGCCATATCGTTCAGAAGCGGTCGCGCTTCCTGAACTCGACAAATCCGAAGGCGCCGATGACGATGCCGTACAGCAGTATGGAGGCGATCACCGCGGGGTTGAACCCTCCAGCGCCTATGGCGCCGGCGGTGGGCACACCAACATCATCCTGGGCCTTGACATCCAGCATGTAGCTGGTGCTGTAGCTCTTGCCCTCATCATCGACCACGGTCAGCTCGATGCTGTAGTTCCCCTCCTCGTACTTCTGTACGGGCGAGGACACATCCGAGGTTTCGCCGTTGCCTAGGTCCCACTTCACTTCCGAAACGCCCTTGATGGACGTATCGGTGGTGAAGTTCAGCGCGTAGGTCCTGTCGCCGATGGGGGTCGCTGTGATGCTGACCATCCCGCCATCCTTGACGATGAGGGTGTAGCTCTGTTCCACCCTGCTCACGTCATCGCTGGCGGTGATGGTGACATCGTATTCGCCGGAGGCGCCAGGAACGCCCGAGACGATCCCGCTCTCCTCGTCAAACTCCAGGAAGGAGGCCTCGGAGGAGAACTCGAGAGCGGCTTCGCGGTTGACCTTAACGGTGTACTCGTACTGGTGTCCGACCGTAGCCTCTGTCACGGGGACCGAGGTGAAGTCGATGCCCTTGCCGTTGTAGCCGGCCGGGCGGGGGACCGGAGCATCGCTGCTCACTCCCCCGTAGTACGGGTACCCGGGTGTGCCGGTCGCCACCATGGCGGTGATCAGCTGTCCGCCGGCGTTCCATATGGTCTTCTCGGCGAAGTCGTACCTCACCAGGGGATACGGGCCGTTGTTGGCGAGCTCTCCCCACATCAGCGGCTTGCCGATCTCGTTGGCCCACTGCTCCGGGGCCTCAAAGTTGTACGGATCGGTGTTGCTGCCATAGTAGTGGCGATGGAGGATCTCGAAGTTGGTGTGTCCGGTCGCGAGGTTGAAGTCCTCCTGGTTCATGCCGAACATGTTGCCGAAGCCGGCCACCCCCATGTTGCGCGGGTGCGTCGACACGCCCGCCGTGGCGTCAGCGACAGCGTTGGCCCAGTCGTTGAAGGCCTGCTTGCCGCCGTTGTTCTGCCAGTAGGCGGAGTGGACCAGGTTGTGGTCGGGCTCGTTGAACACATCGTACATGAAGATGGAGTCCCAGTCCTCCAGCTCCACCATGATGGCGTTCGTGTACTCGATGTAGTTGTTGAACGCCTCGGAGCCGGGCACGAACACGTTCCCGTTTCCGTTGAAGTTGAAGGCAGGGAACTGCTGCGAGCCGCCCATGCTGAAGCTCAGCCACACCCCATGGTACTCGGCATAGTAGCACATGCTGTGGAGCAGGTCGTAGAACTGATCCTGGTGGTTATTCCAGGCGTCGTACGACAGCTGGGTTCCCCAATAGTCATGGGGCCCTATGCGGACCAGGTTGTAGTCGTAGTTTGCCATCTGAGCGAAGTACTGGTTCCAGAACGCATCTGGAGTGTCGTTCGGTGTCACGGGCATCCGAGAGCCCGTATCGGGCCCGTTGAACACGGAGGTCCAACCGGCCACGGCCTTGTTGCCGTTGATGTAATTTTCAATAGCGAAGGCAAGGGCAGTGGAATCGACCACGCCGAAGAATTGTTGATCGGTCTTGACGCCATCGATGAGTATGTCGGTGCCGGAAACGGTCACCCTCCCTATGTCATGGGAGGGGGATGCCGCCACGGTTGTGGGGCTAGTTACGAGGAGCGCCCCCATCCCCAGCAAGCTGAAGATAGAGAGCACTGCGACTAACTTAGTCAATTTCGTACTCAATACGCATCCCTCTCTGCTTGACAGAGCTAACTTTCAAAATCCGGCATACTTGAGGTCATTTTCTATCCCAGTATCTCATGTGATAATGGGGCGCGGGATGCTGGCTAGGAAAAAAATGATCCGGATGCCGCTCAGAAAGGGGCTTGGGGCGAAGCTCTCAGCTCTTGACGATGAGGGATCACACCATTTCGGCCGTCTTGATGCCACGGCCGCTCCGGGGCGGCAGGTTCAATATCCTCCCGCTCACAATGAACATCGGGTGAAAAGTTGGAGGAAGGTGTTTGGCCAGAGTACAAGCTGGAGTTGCGGGACCCCTACTGGATAGGACTGATGGACGAACTGGTCCGGAAGGGCATCCCCAGATGCATCGTCGAGCCGGCGCTCATCCGGGCGGACAGGGAGCGAAGCACCGCCGTGGCCTACGTCTGACCAGCCCCGGCGGCCGTTCATGGGCGCTATTCACTGTCTCTTGCCGTAGCGCTCCACGCTCTCCTTGAATGCCTTGATGTTCTCCACCGGCACCTTGTACGGCAGCTCGCAGCCCGGTCCGAGGATGAGCCCAGGGTCCTGGCCCCACGCATCCAGGGTGCTCTTGACCGCTGCTCTCACATCATCAGGCGTTCGGTTGAGGAGAAGATCGCGGTGCTCTATGCCGGCGATGAAGCAGGTCTTGCCCTTCACCGCGGCGGCGGCATCGGGAAGGCTCACCGACGAGAGCTGTAGGTGGATGGCCGTAGGCCTTGTTTCCAGATGCTCCCTCCACAGCGGCTTCTCGCTGCAGTTGTGCAGCAGCGTGTTCAGGCCGTTGGCGCGGCAGGAGTCGATGAAACGGACGAGGTACTGTCCATCGAACTGCTGGAACATGGAGGGGTCAATCATCTCCCCTCCGGCCGTGGAGCTTTCTATGAAGACGCCGTCGACGCCGATATCATTGACCACCTCGCCGTAGCGGATCGAGGATTGCGTCACGGTGTCAAGGAGCTTGCTCACGGCATCGGGGTCGGTCAGGCAGCCCATCAGAAGGGTTTCCATCCCCACCACCTCGGAGGCGATCATGTTGGGTGACTCGATACAGCCGAGCACCGCCACCTCGTCGCCCACCTTCTCCTTCATGATGCGGGCGGCACGCACCGATACCGACCAGGTGGGGTCCTCCAATGGGTCGACCGGCTGGACCTTGTCGATGTCGCTCATGTCCACGTACTTCTCCGGCCGTGGGTAAAAATCTCGTTCAGGGAACTTCCACTGCGTGCCGTGGGCCTTGGCCGCCATCAGAAGGTCCCCCCAGCCCGCCATGACGTTGTCGAAGCCATACATCTCATGGGCGGCTAGGGAGAGCTTGGCGAACACCTCGGGGTCCTGGAGGCCGTCATGTATCCTCAGTCCTGTGCTCTGCAGCAGCCACTTGGCCGCTCCCAGGTGCTGGTAGAAGAGAGGCACCCTGTCCACCGGCTCAAGCTCGAGGGCGGCACGGAAACGCTCGCGCGGGGTCATGAGTGGTGTATGGTCTTAGAATATAGATATCATCATTGGTCGATGCCAGCCATAGAGGAATCCATATCCCGCATGAGGTGCATGTCCATGGTGATGAGCGAGCGAGATGTTCCAGCCCAGAGAGGGGCGCAGGACGGCCACTATGCTCAATTCAGCGAGGACCTTGGCCTATATGTCATCATGACCCTAAGGAATGGCCGCGTCACTTCCGTGGGACTTGCGAATGACCGGCCTGAAGGGAGCGAGAAAGATCATCCCTTCCTGCGGCGCATCATCGAGCACGTCGCCACTGGACGGGATGATCTGCTCGACATCCCCCTCGATATGGACGTGCCGCCGTTCACGGGAGAGGTGCTGGAGGCGATGCGCAAGGTCCCTCCAGGAGAGGTCGTCACCTATGGGGAGCTTGCCCGTCGGCTGGGCCGGCCCAAGGCCGCTCGCGCGGTAGGCAGCGCGTGCGCCAGCAATCCTGCCCTGATCGTGGTGCCCTGCCATCGCGTGGTGCCGGCCGGAGGCGGCCTGGGCAACTACTCGGCCGTCGGCGGGGCGGCCACCAAGCGCCTGCTGCTTGAGAGGGAAGGCGCCCTGCACGGGCTGAAGGAACGTCCCGGGAAGGGATGAGCTCCGGTCAGTAGACGGCTCCGGGGAAGCGGAGGTCCTCCTCGGAATAATGGACGATGTATGATCCGCCGTCCTCCATCTCGATCGCCCTGAACAATCCGTGGAAGTGCTTGTTCAGCATTCTTCTCACAGCAAGGCAGGGCCTGAGAACGCACATTTCGCCCCCCTCGGGGAACATACCGATGAAATCGTTCACGATCTCTAGGGCCACGCCTTTGCCCCGCATCCTCGGGACGACATAGAGAACATCCAGACGACGTTCGGCGCTATCGAACGTGTAGAAGCCCACGATCCTCGGGCGGCGCTCCCCGGTGACGACCAGCTTGGCCTCGGCGCCATCCTCCACGAAGGGCAGGACGGTCCGCTCGCCGCCGGCATGGCACCATCGGAACCTGCCGTCCTTCCCCTCCTCGTTGCACTGCTCCGAGAGCTCGTTGATTATCCAGTAATCCTTGTAGCTCCTCGCTCTAACGAACCGAAATCTCCCCATCCTCTCACCCCTATTGTTCGGCAATACCGAATCCGGCGTCGTTGATTAACAGCGTGAACTATAGCGGCAAATGGGGATATCTATCTTATCTTCCATTTTCTGAGACCGGGAAGCAGGGACTGCGCGGAACGAGCGTCGGCGCTCATCGGCACTGGGGCACCCCATCTATGCCCTCCTACCCTAGCCACTGTGGGTTCATGGTCGTGCCGTCGTGCTTGAGCGCGGTCTTGTACAGCTCATACCTCCCATCCTCGGCCGCCCGTGCGGTGCGGGACAGAATACTCTTCACCTCGTCATCGGACATCGGCCGGAAGGTGCGGGCCGCCGTCAGGGCCTGCTCTAGCATCTCCATCGAGTCGATGCCGGTGATCACCACGCTGGTGGGTAGGTTCATCGCGTAGTGTAGGCATTCCATGGCGCTGATCCCAGCATCGAGTATGCCTCCGTCGCCCAAGGCCTTCATTCCCAGGACTCCGATCCCTTCCCGGACCAGGAGGGGCAGGACGGTCCGCTCGAAGCTGTCGTAGTGGGCATCCATGACGTTGAGCGGCATCTGCACAGCGTCGAACCGGAGCCCGTGCTCGGCCGCGGCCTCCAGCATACGGATGTGGATGTCCGGGTTCTTGTGGCCGGTGAAGCCTATGTACCGCACCCTGCCCTCTTCCCGGGCCTCGATCGCCGCTTCTACCGCTCCTCCCTTGGCGAAGATGCGGTCGGGATCGTCGGCGTGGATGACCTCGTGGAACTGCAAGAGGTCTACGTGATCGGTCCGCAGCCTTCTCAGCGACTCGTCCAATTGCCTGGCCGCCGTCCGCTTGTCGCGGCCGTCGACCTTGGTCATCAGGAAGGCCCGCTCCCGGTAGCCGTCGCTCAGCGCCTTGCCCATGCGCACCTCGCTCTGCCCGCCGCGGTAGTCCCAGCAGTTGTCCATGAACGTGATCCCATTATCGATCGCCGTGCGGATGATGCGTATGCTCTCCCTCTCGCTCAGTTCCGGGTTCCCGATGTGGAACCCTCCCAGGCCGATCGCCGAGACCATCTCACCGGTCTGCCCAAGCATCCGCCGAGGCACCTTCTCGATCATTCCCGTTCCCCCTCTTGCCCGGACCATGGTAACCGGGGCGAGAAGAATTTTCCGATGGTCATAAGAACGTCGGGCGGATCCGAACGAACATCCGGCTCGATGGCATCTATATTGGACCACGTGAGGCCCGAGACCTATTGCGCCCCAATGCAGCAACGGGGTCAGGGCGGAGGAGGGGCGGATGGGCGTCCGCGGTTCCGACGAAGGAGCTTCTGTCGGCGGACCTCCGCATCCTTGGCTCGCTGGCCGCATGAAAACCCATCGGAGGGATGCGGCGTTTCCTAAAGAAGGTGAGCCTGGTTTAGGGCGCCAATTGTGCTACCTTCCCACGCAGGGCACTGGAGGGAATGCCGGCACGATGCCTATTACAAGGGGGAACCAGGTGGCAGCGGGTACAGCCGCTCATGGACGAACTGATCGCACCCAAGGGCCTGAGCAAGGCGGCATCGTCGAAGGTCCCGGTGACCGGGCCGAGATTCCCCGGAAGAATGCTGGGCGAAGAAGGTTGAAGGCTCTATGTCCTTGCTGCACCGCGAATCGCGGCCTTGGCGAACGCTCCATGTCATTTTCCAATGTCTTTATATATGGTAAGGTATGTTAAGGGAACTTTCAAAATCGTCATATGAACGGAATATTACCGTGAATTGATACAAACATATGTTTTTGGCTTGTTACAATTTGTATTGTTGCATATTCAATCGAATCGTAAATAATATCAATTAAATTATTAATTATTTTTATTTCGGCTCAATTTCCATTAATTTCTATCTCGATAACCGTTCAAACCCTGTTCAAGAATACTTGGGGGATTGAAATGCAACGCAAGAAGATCGGACTGGCCCTGCTAGCATTGGCTGTGGTAGGGCTCTTTGCGGGAGGCGCCGTATACGCCTACTTCCAGGACTATGAGAAGGTCGAGGGCAATCAGCTCACCGCCGGGACGTTGGACCTGACCTTCGGCACGACGCCCGTGCCCGTGTCCATAGATCCGGTATACCCAGGATGGGGTACCACACTGCATCCCGATACCGTCGCTGCTGCCACTCAGACGATCATGGTGACCAATAGTGGCAACATCGACGGCCGGCTGTCGCTAACGCTTATGGACATCGTGAACGACGACAACGGCCTCACAGAACCGGAGGAGAAGTATAACCTTGTCCCTGGTGACACTCCCGACTCGACCGGCCTCGCTGGCGAAGGAGAGCTGGGAGCGTATCTCATGTTCTCGGTCGACTACAACGGTGTCGAAGTGCTTGCCCCTACCACCCTGAACGATGCTGTGGGCGAAATAGACCTGGGAGCACTGGCGCAGGGCGCGTCTGGCACCGTCACCGTGCACTACTATGTGCCTGAAACGGTGGGAAACGTGATACAGAGCGATATAGTCAGCTACAGCCTCGTCCTCATCCTGGACCAGGCTCCAGCATAAACGGTTTAGAGGTCGGCCAACCGGCCCCCAATCCCTTTCAACTCCATGGAGGGATGTGATGAACAAGCGTAGGCTTGGCAATGTAGCATTAGTGATACTATCGGTGGTCGTAGCCGTGATGCTCCTGTCCCTACTGGCCGGCTATCGTTTCGGCTCAGTACGATCTGGAAGCATGGCCCCGGAGATGGGGATCGGGGATCTCGTGATCACCGGCCCTGCTGGCGCCAATGACATCAAGCCCGGGGACATTATCAGCTACCGCGCCCCCTCCGGCGAGATGTTAATCTGTCATCGCGTCGTGTCCGTGGATCAGGGCGCCGGGCACGTTCAGACCAAGGGCGATGCCAACGAATATCCTGACCTCGAGGCGGTACCCTTTACCAGCATTGTGGGAAAGGTCGTCTTCCACATCCCGCTCCTTGGCTACATCGTCTCTTTCCTAGGCAGCCTGTACGGACTTGCTATCATTGCGCTCGCCGGCATGAGCGCGTACCTGTACAGCGGCCGGTCCGGTTGCAAAATGCAGAATGAGGGGGGCGGATGGCAGTGAGGCACAACTGGAAATACCTCTCCATCCCCGCTGCCGTGTTGATCGCCCTGATGGTGCTGAGCCCTGGGATCCAGTGCTACCAGGCTGATCGGGAAACGATCTCCGCCAACCATATCGCCGCCCATGCCCCCACTCTATGGAAGCAGACGACCCAGGCTGATTTCCAGCTCGGGACGACCATGCAGACAAACCTCACCATGTTCCCCGACAGCATCGTACTGGATAAGGCACGCGATATCCCATCGACCGTCTATGCCTTCACAGGCGGAGGGACGGCGAGCTTCTATCAATACTCTGTTTCGGCGAACGCATGGACCGGGGCGCCAGATGCCCCTGGCCCGGTCGGGGAGGGCGGCAAGATCGCCTCTGACGGGCAGCGCTACATATTCGCGTTCCAGGGCGGCGGCAGCTCCGCGTTCTGGCGCTTTGACGTTTACACCAGCATGTGGACTAGCCTGGCCAACACTCCCGGTCCAGTCAACTCCGGCTCTGACCTGTACTTCGGAGGGGGCAAGATCTACGCCCTTCAGGGCGGGGGGAGCAGCGCGGTATGGGCGTACAACATCCTGACCGAGACCTGGACCGCGGTCCCCATCACTGGAACGCAGCATCCCATGGGCCCCGGGGCATGCCTCGCCGTGGCTGGCTCGTCGATCTATGTCCTGCGTCCCGATGCCCCCAACTTCATCACCGTTCCCAAGAGCGGCGGGGCCTGGACGACGCTCACCGCTCCCATGGCGGCCGGCCCCGGGGCGGACATGTACGCGACCACGGGCAACGCCATCTACGTCCTGTTCGGGGGCGGCACCAACCTCTTCAGTTCGTACACGATCAATATCAAGACCTGGAAGACCTTCACTGATACGTCTGCCCCTATCAACGCAGGCGGCGGTCTGGCCTTCCAGCCCACACCTGCTCCGGCCCATCTCTATGCCTTGGCAGGGGGATCTACCACTGGCTTCCACGGGTGGGCATACACCACCACGGCGCCGGGGCCTGCATGGGGGACGCTGGCACCCATCCCCGAGGCGGTAGGCGCGGGGGGCGGTCTGACCTATATATACTCAAGCACCGGCCAATATCTCGCCAATGGCCTCTTCATCTCCAGCGTATACGACGCTGGCAGGAGCGGGGAGGTCCTGAACGCCCTCATGTGGGATGTCGACGTACCTAACCTCGTCAACCAGGCGATATCCGTCCAGATACGCGTGTCCGATACCCTGGAAGGCCTCTCATCTGCGCCGTGGACCTTGCTTCCCGCCTTCCCTGCCGTCGTGCCCGGGACTAGCACGTATTACGCGGACCTGAGCGGCATCAGCGGGCAGTACGTCCAATATGAGGTGGGAATGAGCACGCTGGACCTGACGACCACCCCGACCTGTTACGAGGTCCGGCTGTATCATACGGGGGTATGAGATGAGAAACAATGCGCGCAGGTCCTGCTCGATCAAAATAGGAACCTCCTTCATCCTCATGGTCCTGCTGTTAACGACGCTCACGGTGGTACCCATGCCCTCCGGGGCGGCCGACGACGCCGTCGACCTGGAGCTCGGCGGGCAGGGGAGCACCCCATGGTCGTTCGAGCGGCTTAAGCCGGGAGACAATGGGACAGTGCCCGTCATCCTGGTCAACAATGGCGTGGAGGCAGCATACGTTACCATATGGTTGTCGAACATGGTCGAGGCCGATGGAGGCGGGGATGGCGCCATGCTCTCCCAGTACCTCCTCCTCAGGCCGAGGTCGCCCCTGCTCACGACCAGCATGGACCTGCCCGCGGCCGTGCGTGACCTCCCCGCCTCGCCTGAGCAAAAGGCCCTGACGCTGGGGCCCATCCAGGCTGGTGCCGCTGTTGAGCTCTTCTGGGACTGGGAGTTCTACGACGATCGAGGGCCACAGAACGAGGCGCAGGGCGACAGCCTCAGCTTCGACATGAACTACCTGCTCACCTACGCCTCAGCGGTGACGAGCGACTATAATGTCGTCTTAAGTATCCTGGGCAGGGAGACCGTGGTGTCCGTTAACGCCTCGGGAACGGTCACCCAAAGCGTCGCCGCCGCCAGCCCTAACAACGAGGTCGTCCTCCACATTGAGGCAGGGACCCGCATCATTGCCAACGACGGCATTCGCCCGACTACGATAACCCTTCGGGCCCTGGACCAGGATGACGCTCCTTCCCTCCCGTCAGGGTACTCAAAGATCGGCGCCGTGTATGAGATGCGCGCACTGGCTAATGATGAGGCAACGGAGGCCAGCCTGGTCGGGAACGTTACATTGACCGTCCGGGTCGATCCTCTTGGCCTGCCTTCCACCACGCGCTCCCTCGCTCTCTTCGAGGCCGCGGCCGACGATTGGACAAGGGCGGAGGGATCGAACACTGTCTCCTGGGAGGCGTCAGGCCGCCTCACCGTCCTCGGCCGCTATGTCGTGGGGGCATCGGGGCAGGCGGAGGAAGGGGTCCCCTTCTTCCTCGCTCTCAACGCAACCGCCAGGCCGATGGCTCGCGATTACTGGTTCTGGCCGTTCATATTCTTCACGATCTCAGGCGCTTCCGCCGAGGTCGAGGTACAGCTGATCAACAACGGCGGGGGGGACGGGACATGCATCATCGTCGCGGAGCTCGACGGCCGCTATGCCGCTCACCAGGCGGTAACGCTGAATGAGGGGGAGACGGCCAATGTGACGCTGCTGGTCGATGAGATCCCGGACGGAGGGCACAACATCGGCGTGACCGGTAGAACGCTGGACGTCACAAGAGCTCTCTGGATCAACTGGGTCCTCATCGCGGCCATCATCATCACGGTGGCGATCGTGCTGTATGTATGGAGGCGGTACGGGAGGAAGGACGAGACCAAATGACATAACGCCGTGAGGGCGATGGGGAACCCAGGTCGCCATCTCCCTCGGTCGATGGCCGGGAGGTAGCGTTCTCCGAGGGTGCCCATCTCACTTGGTCCGCTAGCACGTTGCTGCTGGCCGGCCATCTCCCTATCTCGTAGGGATGGGCCCAAGTCATCGGGAACCAGTTCCTGAAGTGGTCCACCGGCCAAGGCGGGCATTCGGTGGCCCGACTCTCGCTCGGCCTCTTTGATCGTATGAGCTGGCAGATCCTTTATGAATACAAGTCAGGGCCATATCGGGAGGATGATGTATGAGAATTGAGAAGAATGGTGGGTCTGTCCGAATTTGAATCGGAGTCACCAGCACCCCAAGCTGGAAGGATACCAAGCTACCCCACAGACCCGTGGATAAAGGGGTTATTACGAAGAGGTTTAAGAGCTTATCCCAGAGGGATGACCTCGTCTACGAGGTCAGCATGGGCGACGATCATGCGGCGGCAGCAGTAACGCTTCAGTCCGAGGTCGTCGAGGACCGTCTTGGGGTCCTCCCCCATCTGTACCCGTTTGAGGTACGTGGGGTAAACGCCTCCTATGACCTTGCCGCATGTGAAGCACCTTACTGGGATCATCATGAAGCTCACCTATAGGACTTCTGTCTCTTCTTCCTTGCGCCACGTCCCTGAGGCTTCTTGGGAAGCTTCCTGCGCGGGTCGCTGATGAGCAGGGAGCGGTCGTACTGCTTGAACACGCTCTCCAGCTCCTCATCCTTAAGGAAGTCCACCAGGCCCTTGGCGATCGCGGTGCGGCTCGCCTCGGCCTGCCCCATGAACCCTCCGCCCTGCACGTTGACGCTAACGTCGACGCCGGACGCCTTGTCGCCGGCCAGGGTCATGGGTTCCATGATCTTGAAGCGGGCGATCTCGGGGGTGAAGATCTCTATAGGTACATTGTTGATGCGGAGCTTGCCACTGCCCTTGCTGACGACGGCCCTGGCGATGGCCTCCTTCCGCTTTCCGCTGGTGTTAATTACTTCTGCCATATGATCACCTCACCCTGGACCCAAGGTGCTCGGATACCTCCCCGAGCGTGACATACTTATCGGTCCATACGTTGGTGGCTGACTCGACCTTCATCATCTCAGCGGCCGCCAGCTCCTTGGGGACGCCGACGAACACCTGGAGGTTCCTGTAGACCGCCCGGCCATTGGGGCGCTTGAACGGGATCATCCCGCGAACGGTCCTCTTCATGATGAGGTCGGCTCTCTTGGGGAAGAACGGTCCGTTGATGATCTTTCCCCTCTTGTACTTTGCATAGTAGCGGTTGAGAACCTCATCCCGAGAACCGGTGATGACGGCCTTCTCGGCGTTGACCACGACGACCTCGTCCCCATTGAGAAGACGCTTGGCCACGTAGGTGCTGAGCCGGCCCAGTACATGTCCTTCTGCATTAATGACGACGACCATCTAGATCACCCCATGATCCTGACCTTGTTGCCGGAAGGGTTCTCCTTCACCAGCTCAGGTATGGTCATCCGCTTGCCCCCCGCCTCGTCGATGGCCTTGGCGGCCGAAGCGGAGAACCTGAACGCGGCGACGGTGACCTTCTTGTTGATGCTGCCGGCGCCCAGGACCTTGCCTGGAACGACGACGATCTCCCCGTCCTGCGCATATCTCTCAAGCCTGCTCAGGTTGACCTCGGCCCAGTTGCGGCTGGGCTTCTCCAAACGCTGAGCAATGTCTCGCCAGATGGCGGCCTCCCCTTCCCGGGTTTGCCTCTTCAGATCGCTGATGAGGGCTACCAGGTTGGGGTCCGTCTTACGAATGTTCTTCATTCTGACTCCCTCGACATTGTCGTAGAAGGCGCTAACGGGCAGGTGTCTTATAAAGATTTCCCCCTCTGGAGGAGGGGAGCCAGCATGCTTCATTAGCTCTTCCCGATGACCTCCCCGGTGTGGACCAGCTGCCCCGATGCGACGAGTCCTTCCACGGCCTCGAAGATCCTCCGGCGTGCCTCGGGGGAGGATCGCTTGTATCCGTATAGGGCGGTCGTCTTGGACACTAGCCCTTTCTCGTCTAAGGACTCCTCGCCGAGCAGGCTCAGGATGGCTGCCTGGAGCTCCTCTATGCACACGTACCACAGCTCACGCCGTTCTCCGACGGCCGAGCTGCGCACCACTGCCTTGTCCATCCCGCATGGCCACAAGAAGTTGTTGTTCCTGACGATGCGGCCCTGCTTGGCCAGACGCTCGATGGCGCTCGCTTCCCCGTCCTGTCCGGCTCCCTTCCGGATGCCGGCGACCTTGTGCAGCTCGCGGATACGCTCATGCACGACCAGCGGATGGACCGGGCCCTCCGCGGCGACCACTGCCTCTATGGCATCGGCCAGCGCCTCGTCTGGCTCGGCTCGTAGCCTGGCGGTCAGCCCGGGATGGGCGTTCCAATCCACCCGGCTGTAGGGCACCATCGCGGCGACGGCCCTGGTGGCGGGAACGGGGGTGGCCAGGGAGGATGCCATGACATCTCCGGAACGTTCATCGGTCTCGACGGCCCCCGTCATGCCATGGACTATGTCCCCGACCTCGGGAGCCACCGGAACCATGTCCTCGATGGCCTCCTGCATCTCCGAAGCATCCTTGGCCGCGCGGACGATCCGCTCGATCTCCCCCTCTGGGTCTCTGACCCAGTCCGAGGACCAGGTGCGGTGGACGGTCCAGCCTAGCTTGGCCAGCATCTCCTGGCGGAGACGCTCCCGGTCCCTGGCCGTAGGTCCGGAGCGATAGGACGGTCCGTCCGTCTCCACAGCCAGGGCCATCTTGCCGTCGGACTCGACCGCCAGGTCGATGCGGTACCCGGAGCACCCCCAACGGGGGAGGACCTTCAGCCCACTGCTCTCGAGCGCTTCCACCATGACCCTCTCCAGCGATGATCCCTTGCCCTCCGGCTCGGCGGACAGCGCGTCCCTGGCCCCTCTGGCCATCGCGTACTCCATGAACTGCCTGAGCAGCCTGGAGCCGGCTGAGGTGGGTTGGAGGTCCTGGGGAAGTATGGACGACACCACGGTGAGGGACTTGCGCGCCCTCGTCACCGCCACGTTCAGGCGGCGCTCCCCTCCCGCCCGGTTGAGCGGACCCAGGGACTGATGCATCTTGCCCTTGGCGTCCTTGCCATACCCAAGGCTGAACAGGATGACGTCCCGTTCGTCGCCCTGGATGCTCTCCAGGTTCTTGACGAAGAACTCCTCCTGAGCGCCTTCCCTGAAATGCCGGGACAGCTCCGGCCGCTCCCTTAGCCTCGATTCCAGCTCCTCCAGGATGGCCATCTGCTGGGCCTCGCTGAAGGCGACCACGCCCAGCGATAGCCCCGGGCGCTCGCGGAAGTGCTGCATTACCATGTCCGCGACCCTGGCCGCCTCTTGGGGATTCCTTCGGCTGGCGCCCCGGTCGTAGCAGCCTTCTGGGACATGCACAAAGCTGACCCCGCGCCCGTCAACACTCCTGGCCGAGGGGAAGGTGAACAGGCGGCCACCGTAGAAGTGGAGGTTGGAGAACGCGATCAGCGACTCGTCCTCGCTACGGTAGTGCCATCTCAGCATGCGCTGAGGGAGGCACGACGAGCACTCATCCAGGATGCTTTCCAGGTCAGGTATATCATCGTCCTCATCGTCGAGGGCCTCGCGGAAGAAGTCGGTCGGCGGGAGCTGCATCGCGTCACCGACGATGATGACCTGCCGCCCCCTCATGATGGACCCTATGGCATCCTCCGGTCTTATCTGGGAAGCCTCGTCGAAGATGACCAGGTCAAACCGTATGTGCGAGGGGTCGAGATACATGCTTACCGAGAGGGGGCTCATCAGCAGGCAAGGCTTCAGCTGCAGGATGGCGTCCCCGGCCCGGGTGAACAGCTCGCGCAGGGGCCTCAGCCCCTTCTTGCGGTTGACCTCGTGCCGCAGCACCCACATGGAGGTCCCGAGCGCGGGGCTCGGATCGTTCATTAGCGACTCACGCCGCTTTTGCAGCAGGGCGCACAGGCGATCGGCCGCCACGTCGAGCTGCTGGCGGTCGAGGCGACGGAACCTCTCTACCGCTTCGGCGTGCTCCTCCCTGCTGAACTCTCGCAGCCTGGCGTCGGTGGCCATGAGGTGATCGTGCCACAGCGAATAGTAGCGCTTCCTCAAGGCGTCCCACAGCCCCTTGGAGGGCAGCTTGCCCTCCTCCGCCAGGGAGAGCAGCTCATGCAGGCCCTTCTGGGCGCAGTCCTTACGCAGGCGGTTGATGCTCACCCATTCCTGCGCCCGGCCAATGGTGTCGAGATGTCTCTTGGCCCAGGGCCCGATCTCGTCCAGGCCCACATCGCACAGGGGCCTTCCGACCATCAGGGCGGTGAGGTCGAACATCGATGCGGCGGCGTCCAGGCGGCCTTCTGCCAGCGATGCCGTTATCTCCAGCTCTTTCAGCTCTGTGGCCGCTCTGTCCGCTCCGGCCCCGGCGGTCACCAGGCCCTCCAGGGCGGAGCAGGGAATGCCATATTGCTGACGGTAGGAATCGCACCAATCCAATACTCTTCCTACTTCGTCCCAGTCGGTGCTGCGGCCGAAGAAGTGCTCTCCCAGTGCGTTCGAGCACTCGTCCTCCAGGGCAGCGACCGAGGCCATCTGCCCCTTCACGGCGAGAGCGGCGGCCACGTCGGCGGCAGCCTCGTCGAGACGGAGCTTCTGCAGCGAGGTGCGGTGACCTCTCAGCAAGCGCATGTCTCGCCGGTAGGATGAGCGCAGCCATCTCAGCGGAGAGCGATAGACGGTGTCCATGCGCTGCCCGATCCCTTCCAGGTCTAGCGCCAGGATGCCCTCGTCGTAGCGGGCGCGCAGATCGTCCATCTCCTTGTCCAGCGCTCTGTACGCGCCCTTCATCTCGCCCATCAGGTCCCGCAGCGCCTGTGGGCCCCTTAACCAGTTGGCCGGGGGACGCGGCGCGGATATGGCCAGACGCAGGTGGGCAGCCAGAGCGGAAACTTCAGCAAGGGTGGCAGGTCCATCCATGCCGTAGCGCTCAGCCAGCGAGGGAGATCTTTGCAGAGTATCCGCGATGGCGTCGCGGCACGAGGTCAGGAGGCTTTCCAGCTCGGGCATTGCGCTCACCTTCCAGGAGTCCAGGGTGCAGTCTGCCCAGGGGTGCCGATGCCCCTCCATTAGGAGGGA
>DAGU01000003.1:25743-26698 GCA_002498285.1 Methanomassiliicoccus sp. UBA386
ATGTCCCTTTCCAGCTCGCGCGCCAGCGGTCCAATGGCCTCAAGGTCCCTGACGCTCATGCGGTGCAGGTCGGGGAAGTGGACCGTCAGGTCCTTGGCGGCATGAAGGCCGACCAGCTCCGAATTGATCTGGTAGAACGATACGCCGGCGCCAGGGCGGACCTCATGTAGCGCATCGGCATGGTCGTTCAGCCGCTTCCGCAGCCTAGCTAGCTCATCCAGTTGGTCCGAAGGGACGACCGCCGGCGCTTTGGGGTGAAGACATCGCCCTAGCTCGGCGGCGACCTCCTGCCGGTTCGCCTTGTGGCTGTGAAGCTCCATGCAGAACTCCCCCAGGCCCCTTTCGTCAAGTCTTCTCTTGACGACCTCCAGGGCGGCCATCTTCTCCGAGACGAACAGCACCGTCTTGCCGGCAGCCAGGGTCTCAGCGATGATATTGGCGATCGTCTGCGATTTACCGGTTCCAGGCGGTCCCTGCAGCACGAAGCTCCTTCCTTTCCTGGCGAGAGCTATGGCCTCCTGCTGGCTGGAGTCGGCGTCCAGCACCTGATAGGTCTCTGAAGGCTTCCCTTCCAGTTCCACAGGGGATATCGTCCCGGCGGCAGGCAGATGGGACGGACAGCCGGCCAGGGCGCGCACCACCGGGTGTTCGAGCGCAAGATCCCGGGACGCGGTGAGCTCCTCATACATGACCATCTTGGCAAAGGAGAACAGGCCGAGGTAGTTGCCGGTGGCCACGGCCCATCCGGCCGAGGCGACCATGTCCTGGACCTGCTTCATGACCGCATCCACCGTTTCTGCGGTCTGTTCGGACGGCATGGGCGGCAGCTCGAGGCCGTACTCGGCGCGAAGCCTGTGGGCCAGGATGGGGTTGACCACTGCCCCCTCATCGATGGCGGCCACGCGGTACGGCTGCAGCGGCCCGCTCCTCCGCAGCTCTGCCGGGATGAGGAGCA
>DAGU01000003.1:26857-29116 GCA_002498285.1 Methanomassiliicoccus sp. UBA386
CTGAGGAACAATACATTGATGCCCTGCTCCCTCTGGGCCTCGCGGGCCTTGAGGCGCAGGTTCAGCAATGTCCTCTCTACCACCGCTCGGTCCCGGTCGGACAGCAGCATGCCCGAGGCATCCGTGCCGTCCCCGTCCAGTCCGACCTCCAGCTCCTCGCCGCGCACCACCAGGCGATCGAAGATGGTCGATCCCCCGGGCCTGCTGAGCCGAAGGACGCCGTTCGATTCCGTGAAGTTGATGAGTCTATTCTTCTGGCTGGTGTCGATGAGGCTCCTTCGCCACCGCTCGAGCCTTCCAGCTACCACTAAGTCGTCTTGAGTGCTCATTCCCATCCGAGAAGGAAAAAGGATTCTATGATAATTATACTTCCTATATTTGCTACAGGCATCTAGAACGATACCCTCGAAATAGGCTCCCCAGCACGCCTAGGGTTGGACAGCATTTATATATACTATCCCTCATAATGAGTATGGCGCAGGGGAAACCTTGGCAGAAATGGTGGCATTATTATGATCAGGTTTGGACCAGCGGGCATTCCACTTTCTTGTAAGGGCAGGACTTTGAGGGACGGTATCGAGGACGTGCATAGCCTCGGCCTCAACGCCATGGAGGTGCAGATGGTCCGGGTCAATGTCGTCGACCGCTTCCCCGATGAGGAGGAGGTAGGATTGACCCCATCGGAGGTGTTAAGCGATCTCATCGTGGAGATCGAGAGGGTCAAGGGGAAGAAGGAGGTAAGGATCACCGACCCTAACGAGAAGATACGGGAGGATGACACTCTCATTACCCTTGCCTCCGGCCTTGTGCAGAACTTCCAGGAGGTCAGGGAACTGGGGGAGATGGGCAGGGAGATGGACGTCGAGCTTTCGATACACACCCCTTATTACATGGACCTGGTCTCCAACTCCGAACTCACTGAAAGGTGCATCGACAACATCAGATGGGCGGGCGTCATCGCCGACCAGATGGGCGCCGGAATGGTGGTCACCCATCTCGGCCTGTACGGCGACGGAGAGCGCAAGAAGGCCAAGAAGGCCATCGTGGAGAACGTGGAGAGCGTCATGGAGTGGTGGGAAGCCAACAAGCTGAGCCCTCTGGTGGGCCTGGAGACCTCCGGTCGCCAAGAGGTGTTCGGCTCCCTCGATGAGATCCTGGAGATCTGCGATAACATGAAGGGGACCGTGCCGGTCATCAACTTCGCCCATGTGCACGCCAGGGAGGCCGGCGGGTTGCGGGAGCCACAGGACTTCGGGACCCTCCTGGACCGCGTGAAGGGATACGTGGACGGTCATTACTATACGCACTTCTCCGGCGTGGAGCACGAGGCCGGGAACGAGAAGAGGATCACGCCCATCAAGAAGGGCGACCTTCGCTTCGAGCCGCTGGCAGAGTACCTGGCCGATGAGAACCCCGACATAACGGTCATCTCATCATCGCCTCTCCTCGAGCATGACGCCATGTACATGAAGGTCATCTACGAGCGCGTGCTGACCAAGCGGGTGGCCAAGGAGGCCCGCATGAAGAAGAACAGCAAGGCCTCCGATGTCGCGGAGGACGAGGAGGACCTGGCGGAGGACCTCGAGCTGGACGACATCGACAAGCCTCCCAGGATCAAGGAGAGGTCCAAGGGGGACAAGGCATCGGAACCGAAGAAGGCGGCCCCCAAGAACAGCAAGAAGGCCGCCAAGAAGAAGTGACCATGGAGGGGGATGCCATACAGACCTCGGCCCGGTTTATCCTGGGAGAGATGGAAGCCGCCCTAGGCACCATAGATTCCGATTCCCTGGAGGAGGCGGTTACGGCCATCCTATCGGCCGGGACCGTGTTCATCTATGGCGTAGGGCGCTCGGGCCTCATCGGCCAGGCGTTCGCCGTTCGCCTGGTGCAACTGGGCATCGACGTTCATTTCGTGGGTGACATGACCACCCCTATCGTGGCCCGGGAGGACGTGGTGATAATCGTCTCCAACACCGGCGAGACCATGTCGGCCGTGCAGACCGCAAACATCGTTCGCCGGGTGGGGGCCAAGGTCATCTCCATCACCGGCAACCCGAACTCCAAGCTGGGGCATGCCGCCAACATCGTTCTGGAGCTCTCGTCATCGCGGGACGAGCAGAGGAAGAAGTATGCTCCCTTGGGCACCATATTCGAGGGGGCAGCGCTGGTGCTGTTCGATTCCATGGTGTCGATCATAATGGATAGGACGGGACAGAACGAAGCGTCCCTCCGCCGTCGACACGCCATCTGGGTCTGAAC
>DAGU01000053.1:0-201 GCA_002498285.1 Methanomassiliicoccus sp. UBA386
GATGAAGGTGCACTCGTCGAATCCGGCCTTGTCGCCGCAGAAGAAGCCTGCGCCGTAGAGGGCGCGGGGCTTCTGTCCGTTGTTGCTGGCGGTACAGTTCTCGAATACGACGTTGCGGACCTCCGGAGCGATCTCCAGGTGGAACCCGCTCTCCCAGTTCTCGTCAGCGCGGCAGTTGACCAGCCTCATCCCGTCGATGTT
>DAGU01000053.1:408-3847 GCA_002498285.1 Methanomassiliicoccus sp. UBA386
GAGTTCCCGCATCGGATGGCAGTGCAGTCCTCGAACAGGGCGTTCTTTACCCAGCCGTCGAAGTTGTTGCCGTTGATGAGGAAGCCCCAGGTCGCCGGGGAGTCAACGAAGACATTCCGATACGTCAGTCCGTCGATGACGCCGCCCGCTTCCACCCAGGTGCCGATGGCATTGTTGATGATGCCTCTCGACACATGGTCGAGGTGGATGTCCTCCCACAGGTGGTTGCGGACGGTGACCCCGGTCGCCCAGGACTGACAGGAGGCAGCCCCGGTGATATGGAATCCCTTCACCGCAGTGTCGCTAACCGCATTCATGATGATGGCGCCCCTGGCGAAGTTGAGGGTGGTCTTGTCCGAACCCTCCCCCATCAGAGTGGTGCCGCTCCTCATGTAGATGTTTCCGCTCACCTGGTATGTCCCAGCGGTGACCAGCACGGTGTTGCCGTTATCGACGGCCCACTGTATGGCGTCGGAGCCAGTGCGGACCGTCACTCCATTGGCGTTCTTGACGATGTTGCCCGGGTAGACGTATAGGTCGGCCGACGGCTTCGGCGCAGGCAGCGCCTTTGCCGTCCAGCTCACCGCGTTGTTGCTCCCGTCATAGGCATCGTTCCCTGCGAAGATGGCCGCGAAGGTGTACGTGCCTGCCGCATTGGGAGTGTGGGCCATGGTGAACCTGCCATCGGCACCGGTTGTCACCTGGGTGGTGATCCTGGAGCCATCGGGCTGGGTCACGACGATCGTCACCGCCACGTTCCCGAGGGGCTTGGTGCCATCCTCGTTGGTGGCGGTCAGAACACCGGTGGCCTGGATCGTCGTTCCGATATCGACCGATTGGGAAGACATCGTCACGGATATGGACGAGGTCCCCTTGGCCGGTTCAGGAACCGGTTCAGGCTCTGGCTCGGGCTCAGGCGCGGGGATGGCCTCGACGTTGGTCAGGCCGCCCTTGTTGCCCACGCCCTTGCAGTTCTTTAGCATCACCGAGGTGTCGATGAAGTAGCCGAAGCCTTCCTGGAAGGCAGGCTTGACACCATTGTGGTCGGCCACGCAGTTCTCAAAGACCACGTTGGTCTTGGCGACGTCCTTGCGCATGTAGAACCCATCCTCCCAGTTGTAGGAGGCCATCGAGTTCTTCACGAGCATATTGGTAACGTCGATGTTCACCGCCAGGGCGAAGCCGACGACCCAATCGTTGGGCCTGGCTTCCACGCCGCACCGTATGGCCTCGCAGCCATCGATGGTCACGTCCCTTATCCCGCATGTGCCGGCCCCGCTGCCGATGATCGAGAACCCGTAGGCATCACAATCGACGGCAGATAGGCGGAGCATGCTGACATCCGAGATCGTGCACCGCTGAGCATCCAGGGTGAACACGGCGTTAACGCCCTGCACATCCCTGGCCGATATGTCCTGCAGCACAATGCCGCGGATATTGGCAGTGTACGCGGACACGTATATGTCAGCGGTCCCCCGTAGCGCGAAGCTCTTGAGAGCCACGTTGGAAACATCTGAGAGGCGGATGCCATTGTTGACGAGGACCGTTTTGTCGCCATTTCCCTGCAGCGTCACCCCCGCCTTCATGGCGATCTCCTTCGAGAGGTAGTAGGTCCCGCTCTTCAGCGTGACCGCCCCTCCGGAGGGGGCGCGGTCGACGGCCCACTGTATGGCATAAGCGGAGTTGGAGGATGACATTATCGTCCTTCCTCGTTCATTGCTCACTAGCGTATTCGAGCCCTTCTTCTCGACCGTCAGGTCGGAGGAGAGCGCCGCATCCGCGTTTGTCGTGCTAAATGCCAATACGGAGCCTATCAACAGGGCTACGGCGAATGCTGCCCCTATCTTGTAGAATGGTTTTTCCATCCGTCGTTCTTTATCATTTCCCATTAAATCAACTCATGACCAAATTAGTCAAATTCTCATGGGACCCGGCATGTCTGGCCGGGCCTCATTCACATTGTTGTCCAGCGCTACCGCTCATCCATCACACTTCCTTCTAGAGTGCACCTCCTCAAGCGGAAGGCTCGAACATCGTTTTTATAGGTATCAACACCAACGTCATGTTTGATTATCTATTATTATTCTTATAAAATAGAATGAGGGATATTAGACCTATGTTCAGTCCGCATAGAATTCGTCTTGGACGGGGTCGATCAACTGCCATGGTTATCGCGAACGGGCAAGAAATGATTATCATCTCCCTATCGTCTTTCTGACGGGGAGTCGGCGAGAGGGAGCAAAATGCACATCGGTCGCGTCATAGGCAACAGGGTCATGGAGACCACGTTCAGGATGAACTTCGGAGAGGCACTCCAGGTAGGAGAGATGTTGGTAGTGGAGAGCGGCCCCAGCCTGGAGCGGTACCTCGTCAGGGTCATGGACATCGAGCACGGCGCGGACGCCGACGACATGAACTGGATGACCGCCGAGGCCGGCCGCATGCTGCGCATGGACGCCGAACAGCACGAGTACGACATCGGCGCGATCCGCGACGACCTGTACTGCGTCGCGAGATCGGCCCCCCTGGGATGCGTGGGCGACGAGTTCAGGAAGACCAAGACCATCCCGCACCACTTCTCCAAGGTCCGCCGGACCGACATCGATGACTACGAGTTCCTCAAGAGCAGCCTGGGCGACATCCAGGTGGGGAAGCTCCGATCGGGCGACCGGGTGCTGGACTTCCCGGTGGGCATCTCGGGAAAGGCGTTTCCGCACCACATCGGCATATTCGCCACCACCGGCATGGGGAAGAGCAACCTGATGAAGAACCTCGCCCTCTCATGCATGCGCCTGCGAAAGTACGGCTTCCTGGTCCTCGATCCGCACGGCGAGTACTACGACGGCGGCGAATCGGGAAAGAAAGGACTGAAGCATGCCGGGCTCAACGACGCCCTGGTGGTGTTCTCATCTCGCAAGCTGGACGGGCCGTACAACACGCTGCACGTGGCATCGTCGGAGATCCAGATCGCCGACCTGGAGAACCTTTACGAGTTCACCGGGGCCCAGAGGGAGTTCATGGAATCCGCCCAGTTCCGGTTCGGCGATACGTGGCTCACGGACATCAACGACAAGAGCGTGCAGGACATCACCCGGACGCTGGGGGAGGGCAAGTACCACGAGGGAACGATCAACGTGGTCAAGCGCCGCCTTGAGTCCCTGTTCCGCTTTGACCTCATATCCCGGGACCCCAAGCTCTCGATCACCAACCACATCATCGACTGCCTGCACGACGGCAAGGTCGTCCTGGTCGACACGTCGAACATGTACGAGGCGGAGGAGCTCCTGATATCGACGGTCCTGTCGCGCGCCATATTCGAGAAGAACAAGACGCTGTACGGCGAGAAGGCCAAGTTCGACAAGATCCCGCCGGTGCTCATCGCCATGGAGGAGGCGCAGCGCGTTCTGACCGAGGCCAAGGGAACGATATTCGCGCAGAT
>DAGU01000053.1:4021-13739 GCA_002498285.1 Methanomassiliicoccus sp. UBA386
ATCGATTCGGAGATCATCTCCCAGTTCAACACCCTGTTCATCCTGGGCCTGGCGGACCGGAGGGATCGCGAGATCCTGAGGAACTCGGCCAAACAGGACATTTCGCAGCTGGACAATGAGATACAGATGCTCATGCCCGGCGAGGCCCTCATCGCCTCGCCGTTCACCCCGTTCGCGGTGCCGGTGAAGATCCATCTGTACGAGGAGTATGTGGAAAAGGCGGCCGCCGACGCCCCTAAGAAGGTGTTCACCAAGGCCCCGGTGAGCCATACCTTCTACTGAAAGGGCCCTCTAGCATGGCTGCTCATTGCTCGAACGAGATGAACTATAAAGAAAACAATAAAGATGGCCTAGTCCCTTCCGCCGCCCCGGGGAGAGCTGCTTGACATACCCGGAGGCGTTGGAGTGAGGATCGTCCACGTGGCGGACACGCACTTGGGATATTCCGCCTATCGCCGGGTGTGCGACGAGGATTGCCAGTTCAAGGGGCTGAACCAGAGGGAAGTGGACACGTACCTCTCGTTCCAGGCGTTCGTGGACCGCGTCCTCGAGCTGCGGCCCGACGCGGTGCTGCACAGCGGGGACCTGTTCGATGCCGTGAGGCCGTCCAACCGCGCCCTGGCCTTCGCGCTGGAGCAGCTGGTCCGGCTGTCGGAGGCGGACATACCGGTGGTGATCATCGCCGGCAACCACTCCACGCCGAGGATCAGGGAGACGGGCTCGGTGTTCCGCCTTTTCGAACATCTTCCCAATATAATCCCGGTGTACAGGGGGGCCTACGAGCGCGTCACCATAGGCGACCTGACGGTCCATGCGGCGCCTCACACGGACGGCGAGGCGTTCAAGGAGATGCTCCCGTCCCTGACGAGATGCGGCGGCACCGCGTACGAGGTCGCCATGCTCCATGCCGGCGTGGTTGGTTTCAAAGAGTTCCGCATGAACGAGTTCAACGAGCAGATCGTGGACTCCTGCTACCTGCGCGACGATCTCGATTACGTCGCCATGGGCCATTATCACGGCAACTACGACATTGCGGATAATGCCGCCTACAGCGGCTCCATCGAGCGGTTCTCATTCGCCGAGGCGGGGCAACCCAAGGGCTTCCTGTACGTGGACCTGGAATCGGGGAAGAGGGAGCTCATGGAGCTGCCGACGCGGCCGATGATCGATCTGCCGGCCATCGACGCCCTCCGCCTGGACGCCCCGTCGCTGAGCGCCGAGATCGAGTCGCGCCTGGACCGCGACCTGGAGGGAAGCATCGTCCGCCTGGTCGTCCGGAACGTGCCGCGGACGACGTACGAAGCGCTGGACTTCCGCAGGATAAGGGAGATGGCCGCCAGCGCCATGCACTTCGAGCCCCGCTTCGAGATCGACCGGGAGAAGGTCTCCATCCAGGCCGGCAGCGCCACCATCAATTCGCTGGAGCATGAGTTCGTGTCCTTCCTGGAGAGGTACCCGGTGGAGCATGTGGACAAGGACTCGCTGCGGGCCCAGGGACTGGAATACCTGAAGAGGGGGCTGGAAGGATCCGACTGATCTATCTCGAGCTGGAGAACTATCGGAGGTTCCGCTCCGCCCGGCTGGAGTTCCCGGACGGCGTCATCGGCATCCTGGGGCCGAACGGCTCCGGGAAGTCCACGCTCATCGAGGCCATCTCCTGGGTGCTGTTCGGCAGCGGCAGCGTGGACCGCACCGACAAGGAGGGCATCAAGCGCTCCGGGGCCGGGCCCAACGAGGACTGCTCCGTCATGCTCGTGTTCGAGCTGGGCGGGGTGCAGTACCAGGTCCGACGGACCATGCGGGGCAAGAACCTCAAGGCCGACGCCCAGCTGCTCGGCAACGGTGAAGTGCTGGCTTCCAGCGAGAGGTCCGTCACCGCCCAGGTGGAGAAGGTCCTGGGGATGGACCACCGCGCCTTCTTCCTGTCGGTGTTCGCCCGCCAGAAGGAGCTGTCGGCCCTGTCGGCGCTGCCGCCAGCCGAGAGGAAGAAGCTCATCGTCCGGATGCTGGACCTGGATGTCCTGCAGGCCGTCATTGACAACATAAAGAAGGACGAGAGGGATGAGAAGAAGGCCCTGCAGTTCGTCAACGAGCAGCTGCTGACCGCCGAGGGGAGGCCGAAGCGCGAGGTGCTGGAGGCCGAGAGAGCGTCGCTGGAGGAGGATCTCAAGGCGCTGCATGGCCAGCTGGACGATGCCAACAGGGACGTGGAGAGGCTGGAGGAGGAGCTGGAGAAGGCCAAGGGGCAGAAGGAGTGGGTCGACCTCAAGGAGAAGGAGTTCCGCCAGCGCGATACGCGTCTGTCGGAGAAGCGCTCCGAGCTCAAAGGCCTGAACGAGCGCCGGGAAGCGACGGAAAGGGAGATCGCCACGCTGAAGGGCCGCCTGGCCAACCTGCCCGAGCTGGAAGCGAGGAGCGAAGAGTACGAATCGCTGCGAATAGCGAAGGAGTCGATGGAGGAAGCCCGCGTGGCGCACGAGGGGCGGGCATTGCTGCTCGGTTCGCTGCAGCAGAACGAAGAGAGCATCGAACGCGCCGAGAGGGCCATCACCGACGCCACGAAGAAAAGGCAGGAGCTGAAGGACCCCAGGGGAAGCCTGGAAAAGGTCTCTGAGAACCTTAGCGCGCTGGACTCGGAGATCCTGGACAAGAGGAAGGACATATCGGTGGCCGAGGCCGAGGTCCGCGGCCTGCAGCGCGACGTGAAGGGGCTGGAGGCCGACCGCTCTGAGATCCAGTCGTTGGGGCCGGACAGCGTGTGCCCCACCTGCCGGAGGACGCTGGGGGAGCACCACACGCATCTCGTCGCCGCCCTGGAGGAGCAGCGGCGGGAGGCCGAGGCCTCCATCGCCGCCCAGAGCGGGGAGATCGACCGACTGCGGGAGGAGTTAGACATCCTGCAGAGAAGGAAGGCGGCCCTCGAGGACCGAAGGAAGAGGCTGCAGGAGGATGACAGAAGGGCAAGCGACCTGGACGCCAGGCTGGAGCAGGCCGCCGCTAACCTCGATTCCCTCAGGACGCAGCGCGACTCGCTGACGAGCGAGCTGGAAGCGAAGGGCGCCGACGATTTTGACGAGGATGCGTACCGGTCGCTAAAGGAGCGCCTTCCCGGCCTCCGCGCCGCTTCGGACAGGTACAAGACGCTGTCCGGAGAGGCCGCCAGGCTGCCGGACCTGATGGCCAGGAAGGAGGAGCTGGACACCAGCATCGCGCTGCGCCAGCGGGAGGTCCAGAGCCTGGAGGCCGAGCTGGCGGCCGTCGGCTACGAGGAGGGGGAGCTGGAGAAGGCCCAGGCGGCGCATACCGAGGCCGTGAGGGCCCGGGAGGAGGGCTACGGAGAGGTGTCCCTGAAGGTCGAGGCCATCGAGCACACCAAGAAGCGGCTCGATGACAAGAACAAGGCCATCGCCGAGATCGAGGAGATGGAGCGGAGCGTGGAGGGGCGCGCCAGAAAGGTGCAGGAGCTGGCCACGCTGGTCCAGGTGATGGGGGACTTCAAGCAGAACGTGATGGAGCGGATCACGCCAACGCTGTCGGAGATCGCCTCCGAACTGTTCGACACCATAACCGACTCCAGGTACGGCGGCATCGAGGTCGATGACAACTACGACATCCAGATCTACGACGGCGGGGTGAAGTACCCCCTGTCCCGCTTCTCCGGAGGAGAGGGGGACCTGGCCAACCTGTGCCTGCGCCTGGCCATCTCCCGCGTGCTGGCCGACCGATCGGGCAACGACATGAACTTCCTTGTCCTGGACGAGATCTTCGGCTCCCAGGACCAGGTGCGGAAGAGAGCGATCATGGAGACGCTGAACCGCCTGGAGAGGCGGTTCCCCCAGATCGTCCTCATCACCCATATCGACGACACCAAGGACATGATGAGCAACGTCGTCACCGTCAAAGAGCTGGATGACGGCACCAGCGACCTGCTGGTCTGAACTACATCCGGGATATTATCTCACGCCGCTTGGCCTCGTACTCCTCAGGCGATATGAGCCCCTTTTCCAGCAGCTCCTTGAGCTTCACCAGCCGCTCCTCCGCCTCCACCGGGGAGATGGGCTGGACGACGGGGGAGGGCACATACTGCGTCGGCGCCTGCACCCTCACGTTCTGCCAGACCGGGTTGAGCATGGCCTCCTCGGCCCTCTTGCGGACGTAGAACGGTTTGGGGATGTCCTCCCACTTCACCGCCCCCCTGTGGTCGGAACCCAGGACCGGACTGTCGGAATCGATCCCGCCCGTTTCGCCGGACGTGGAGAACATGACGTCGCCGAAGCCCAGGATGCGCTCCGCCAGGGTCTGGTGCACCGTGACGTTGGAGATGCGCTCATGGCGGGTGTCGCCGAACCGGATGTTGAACACCCCGTACTGCGTCATTATGCGCCGGTCGGTGATGGCGAACGCGGTGTGCGTCCAGATAATATAATCGTACAGGAAGGCGAACAGGCCGACCAGCACCGGCGCGAACGATATGATGCCGTTGTCGAACAGCCCCATGGCATCGATGAGGATGACGGCCAGGCCCACCACCATGGCCGTCAGCCCCATGCGCAGCGTGGACGCCGGCATCAGGAGCAGGAGGACGACCAGGGCGACCCATATGGGCCAATCGGCCTCCAGCGTGCCTATCGAGCCGTAGTTGATGGACAGCATGATGGCGAAGATCGCCGTAAGTATGAGAAGCGCCATGGGCTGGACGAAGTACACGATAGAGGAGGGCCTTCCCTCCCACAGCAGCCTCTCCCCGGTGGCGAGGCGGTTGCGTGGGAAGATCGGGGCCCTCTGCAGCGCGGCGGAGGAGTCAGTCATATCCGTTCACCGGATTGGCGTGGCGGCTATATTACCGGTCACTCGCCCCACACCGCCTCGAGGTCCACGTGCTCGCGGATGGTCCGGGCGATCAGCTCGATCTTCTCGCTGTCCTCCGGATCGATGCGCGCGATGAGGTGGTCGATGCGATCGGATGCCTCCAGGGTGTTCAGGTCGGTGAGCAATATTGGAACGCCCTCCTCGTACGCCCTCACCATGACCGACCGGGCGGACGGCATGCCTCCGGTCAGCACCAGGCAGGAGGTGTCGGTGGACAGCGCGGCCATCTGGATGTCTGTGCGGTCGCCGCCGGTGATGAGGGCCTTGCGGGCCGCCCGGCGCATGTGGGTCAGCGCCGTCTCCGGGCTCATGGCCCCGATCATCAGGCTCTCGACCCTGCCGTCCAGCCATTCCTCGCCCTGGGCTATGCGGGCGTCCAGCGCCTCGGCGACCTCCCGCACCGTGTAATGGCGCAGCCGCGGCACGGTGGGCACCTCGCCCAGCACCTTCACCCCATGGCTCTCCAGCAGCCTCCCCGGGCCCGGATCGGACACGTTGTTCAGTACCACCCCGCGGAACTCCAGGGATTGCTGCTCCATCATCTTCCGCAGCATGCATATCTTGTCCAGGCCGGGCAGCGTGGCCGATGACACCAGCACCATGGAGGCGCCGACCGCATGGGCGATCGTCGGTCCTGAAACCCCGCCCATGCACCCGGTGAAGATGTCCCGCGTGCCCTCAATGAGCATGTCGTCCACGCCTTCCCGCAGCCGCTCGCACGATGCCACGATATCGTCGAGCGCGACCGGCCTCTGCGCGTCGTACACGAACGGCGAGAGCTCTTCCTCGGTCCACTTCAGTTCTAACGCTTTCTTCATGAGATGGGCGTCCTGGTCGAACAGCCTTCCCTCATGGCACATGGTCACCTCCCGGAAGGGCTTGAAGTAGCCGACCTTGCCGCGGCCGTTCTTTGCCAGGCCCAGCGCTATCATGCTCTTTCCCGAACGTTCGGTGACCGATCCCAGAAACAGGTTCCTCATCGCTTGTCCCTCCTGATGGTTACCAGGGCATCGACCGCGCCGCATCCCTGGCCTTCGTCCCCCACCATGACCGGGTTGATCTCGAACTCGGTTATCTGGGGAAAATCGGCGGCTATCTGGGCCACCCTGAACAGCACGTCCTTGAGGGCCGGTATGTCGGCCCGCTTCCGGCCCCTCGCCCCCGCCAGTATGGGATACGCTCGGATGGAGCGTATCATCTCGTCCACGCGGCGCTCCGACAGCGGGGCGATCGCATGGCTCACGTCCTTCATGATCTCCACGAATATGCCTCCCAGGCCGAACGTCATGACCGGGCCGAACTGGTCGTCGCGGACCATCCCCACGATGACCTCGCGGCCGGAGAACATGCCCTCCACGGTGGCGCCGTCCACTCGGGCGTCGGGGAGGCGGGAGCGCACCCGGGCCATCATCAGCTCGTACTCCCGCCGCGCTCTTTCCTCGTCATCGATGCCGACCACCACGCCGCCCACGTCGGTCTTATGGGCTATGTCCGGGGACGCCACCTTGAGAACGACCGGAAAGCCGATGCCCCGCGCGATCTCGGCCGCCTGGTCGGCGCTTCGGGCCAGACCCTCGGGCGGCACGTTCACGCCATAGGCCCGGAGGATCTCCTTGCCCTCGGCCTCGCTCAGCGCATTGCGGCCTTCCGAGGCGGCGGCATCCAGCACCGCCTGGGCCCCTTGACGGTCCCCCTCGATGCTGGGCGCGCTCCCGTCGTCAACGCGGCCCCTATCCTCCTGATAGTGCACCATGGCGGCCAGCGCCCTGACGGCCCGGTCCGGGGACTCGTAGTTGGGGATGCCGGCCTCCTTCAATATGGCGGCGCCGGCGGCCATGCCCGCCCCTCCCACCCAGGCCGCCACCATGGGGATGTCGGTCCTCCCCGCATAGGTGGCCAGCATCCTTGCCACCTCGGTGACGTCCAGCAGGTCGCTGGGGGCCACCATGGCCAGGACGCAGTTGACGCCCGGATCGTCCAGCACCGCGCTCAGCGCCCTCTCATACCGAACGGCATCGGCGTCCCCTATGACGTCCACGGGATTGTAGAGGCTGGCCTCCTCCGGCAGCCCCTCCCTCATCCTCTCCACCGTCTCCCTGCTCAGGCTGGCCATGGTGAGGCCGTGGTCCGAGCACGCGTCTGCGGCCATCACCCCCAGGCCGCCCGCGTTGGTGACGATGGCCACGCCATCGCCGCGCGGCAGCGGCATGCTGGCGAACGCCTGCAGGAGATCGAAGAACTCGTCCAGGGTCTTGACGCGCAGCACGCCGGCCTCGACCATGGCCGCGCTGTACACGCTGTCGCTGCCGGACAAGGCGCCGGTATGGGACGAGGCGGCCCTGGCCCCGGTCGATGTCCTTCCGGACTTCAGGGCGATGATCGGCTTGCATCTCGACGTCTCAGAGGCCTGCTCGATGAACTCCCGCCCCCGGCGCATCCCCTCCACGTACATGCCTATGACCCGGGTGTCGGGATCGTCGCGGAAGTATGCCAGAAGGTCCGCCTCGTCAATATCCAGCTTGTTGCCTACCGAGACGAACTGAGAGAACCCTATCCTCGTCCCCTTGGCCCAGTCCAGCAGTATGGTCCCCATCGCTCCCGACTGCGACGTCACCGCCACGTGGCCGGCCAGCGGGAAATCGTCGGTGAATGTCGCGTTCAAGTGGTTACGGGTGCTGATGACGCCGAGGCAGTTGGGCCCGAGCACCCTTATGCCGTGTCTTGAAGCGATCTCCCCCACGCGACGCTCCAGCTCCGCCCCTTCCGGTCCGACCTCTCGGAAACCGGCCGAGATCACGACGGCGACCTTGACGCCCTTCTCACCGGCCTGCTCCATGACCGCCGGCACGACGGTGTTGGGAACGACCACCACGGCCATCTCCACCGGCCCCGGTATCGCGAGGACATTGGGATACGCCCTGCGTCCCAGTATCTCGTCCGCTTTGGGATTGACGGGATACAGCTCCCCGGAGTAGCCTGAGGCGATGATGTTACGGAGAACGACGTGGCCGACCTTCTCGGGACGGGGCGAGGCCCCGATCACCGCGATGGACCTTGCCTCGAAGAGCTCTCTCATTCCCGACCCCCCCTTCGGCAATGGCATACCGCGATATTATCACTTGTGCATCAGATAGGCGCCCAGCGTGGCCTGGTCCTGGACATGGACCTCCTTCTGCCGGTGCGGCATGGATAGCAGGTCCATCATCTGGAAGGCGTTCTTGGCGCCCCGGGCCCATCCGTTGTTGGTGAAGTATACCCGCACGTCCTCCACCTTTCCATCCAGGCGCTCGATGACGTCCGCCCATGGCCGCAGCTCGTCCTCCGTGTACAGATAGTCCTGGCCGGCCCTCTGTCCGTCCTCATCGGACCACTCGCGGTCCCGGCCGTGAAACCTCACGTACGCATGGTCGGCCGTGACGTCCTGAACCGGCCGGAAGCCGGCCCCGTCCACCTGCACGGTCGCTACGTTGTATGACGAAAGCAGCCTGGACGCATCGGGATCGAGCGTTGTACGGCCATCAAGCCACGAGCGGTGGCGGAACTCCACCGCGTAGCGGTACCTCTCCGTATCCAAGGACGCCAGCACCGTCTCCAGCACGTTCAGCGCATTATCCCCTGACGCAAAGGAAGGAGAGAGCTGCAGCAGCACCGCTCCCAGCAGGCCATTCTCCGCCAGCGGCCTGATGCAGGTCTCCTCGAAGGCCGTCGCCTCTATGCTGGCCTTGTCCCCTTCCATGGCGACCATGGCCTCATGCGTCACCGCCCGGGGCATCTTGAACGAGTACTCAAAACCACTGAGCGGCTTCCCCTTGCGTATCCAGCCGTTCACCAGGATCTCGTTGGGGGCCCGATGGAAGGTGCTGTTGACCTCCACCGTGGTGAAGAAGGACGCATAGTATCGTAGCCACTCCTCCTTCTTCCTGGCAAGGGCTACTGGGTAGAACCGTCCGATCCAATCCTCGTAGGACCATCCACTGCAACCAATGAGCACAGACACCTCCCTATTGATTTCATCCCGGCCTACATATAATTTTTTGAGCGGGAGGAGGCTCGACGGATGACCTCCAGAAGCCCGATGGGAGGGACGCCCAAAGGATTAAGTGGAAGAAGCACATGGTTCGCTCGCTCCTTGTAAACGGGGGTGAACCGTGATCCTCCTTGCATGCTTGGAGCGTACAGTGCGTCGTTACTATGGGTCTCTGCATGAACCTCCGACGAGACGTCGGGTTATGATTGGAGAACAACCCCGACGCACGACACCAACCCCCGGCCTGGGTCAGTGTGGGGAGAATAGGCATCATGCCGTCCATGAACCAATCTGTTAAGGTCCGGGGGACACTTCTCTTAACAGGGCGTTTCTCAAATGGTTTGGCCGGCCGTTCGTGCCGGCCCGCGGGCATCACCGATCGTGGCGCCCCCCATCCTGTCGAACGACGGAAGGCGCGTTCCTGGCACGTGGAGGGGGCAGGCGGATGCAGGGGACCTCCGGGGTCGCCCCACATGGCGCATCGTCGGCGCCGTCGCTCCACCATGCGTCCTCCCTTGTTGCCGCCATAGGGCGGGGGCGCGCTGGGATGCCGTCATAACGCGGGGCGCTCGCCTCCGCCCTCCTTACGGCCGGGCGGAGCGCGATGGCCGCTCGATCGCACCTCCGAGGGGGGNNTTGAGCGGCCGGCCGCCGAACGCGGAGGCCGGAGCTCCTGGACCTCACCGCTCATCATGGCGTCCCTGACCGTGCGCTCCCTCCCGAGGACATTCTCCCCCGGCCCTGGGCGGAGGAAGGCGAATGCATGGGACCTTCTCCGGAATGGACATGCCAATAACACGGTCCACGTCGTCGCTCCACCAG
>DAGU01000053.1:13845-20369 GCA_002498285.1 Methanomassiliicoccus sp. UBA386
ATCCTCGCGCCGGTAGCGGGGCGCTTGCATGGCGCCCAGCCAGGAGCGCGGGGGGAGCAGACGTTCGATGAGCGCCAGGACGCGCCGCGGGCGGGCGAAGACGGCGGTGGCGACGATGGCGGTCACGTGGGCAATGCCCAGCCCCCAGCCGGAAAGCGTCCGCAGCAGGTCCAGGGCGTTACCGGCCCCCAGGCCCCCTGAGTCCATGAGGAACGTCATCGGAAGGAGCAGCAGACCGATCATCTGCAGGTAGGGGGCCTCGTCCCGCACCAGGAGCAGCACCGATCCGAGCAGGTAAACGGCTCCGCTGATGACCCAATATTCGTAGAGCTCCGCTTCACCCAGCTCGATCATCATCTCTATCAAGCTGATGTTTATCGGGAAGTCGCCGATCGAGAACCCGATCCATGGCAGAAAGGCGGTCGATATGCTTGCGATGACGAGGGCGATCCGAAGTGCTTTTCGTCGTTCCATTCCACTATCCGCTCCTCGAACGCCGCTGCATATGAGGTAGCATGCCATTACATGAAGTATGCGAGAGCACCCACGAGCTCGATCGTGAGGTGAAGTGCGGCAAAAAGCGCTTTCAGCGACCTCCCAGAAGCACGTTCGATATAATGCGCCATCAGGGTTCGGATGCTTCTGACCCTGGATGTTCGGTAGGGGCGAGACCTCGGCGCCGAGCTGGTTAAGCCGGGCAGGTTGCCGAGTTCCGCTGCGTACCTGTTCGGATAAGACGATCATCGATCGCGCCAAGGCGGGATCGATGCAGGGGGCCGCCTTGATGCCCCTCGGGCCCCGTCGTGAACATACAGTCCTCAGGATCTTGCGACAGATGGTCACAAGGGTGTCAAAGTCAGGCCGCCCAGAACCTTTATCTCGGCCGCCCTCCAAGATGACATCATGGAGAAGAGGATGGACAAGGTGTTCCGTGAGAGGTCCATCACGGATGAGGGCTTCGAAGGCCTATATCCCAATCCCCTGCTGGTCGAGATCGTATCGGGCGGGATGGCTCCCCAGGGGAGGGCCTTGAGCCTGCATTGTGGGACGGGCAGCGACAGCCTGTACCTCGCCCAGGAAGGTTACGCAGTGGCGGCGGCGGGCTTCTCCCCTGAGGACGTCGAGCAGGTGAGCAGGATGGCCGAGGAGGCCAGGGCCAAGGTGATCGCGTTCACCGTGGAGCCGACCCAATTGCCTTTCCATGAGGGGGAGTTCGATTTCATCGCCGACACCGGCTGCATACACAAGATGGATGAGAGCAAAAGGGGCGCCTGGTTGAGGGAACTGCATCGCACGCTGCGCCGCGGCGGCCGGTTGTTCACCGTGCTCCCCAGCCTCAAGGACAATCCCCAAGGGGTCACCCGTTCGTCGATCGAGGGGATGTTCCATCCGCCGTTCGAGATCGTGCAGGTGGTCGATGCCCCGGTGATGGACAAGAGCGGGAAGCGCGGGCACCTGTACTATTACTCCATCCTGCTGGAGAAGGTCTGATCACAGCCTGAAGACCTTGGTGCGCAGATGCGGGTCGTAGGTGAAAAGGTCGCCGGAGCCGCCGTTCTGCCTCGCCGCCATGAACCTCTCCACGTTAGCGTCGATCTCGTCGGCGTGATTCAGCGCCACCGCCTCCGGTATCGAAGGGTCGACGGGGGAGCCCTTTTCCGAAGAGCCATGGCTGGCCAGCACCATGTGGATGAGCTTCAGGCGCAGGTTGGCCGGGAAGCCGGGAAGGGTGTCGCAGGCCTTCCCCACCATAGCAGAGCCGATGGCGACGTGCCCCAATAGCCGCCCGTCCGCCGACTCGGAGATGGTGCTGTTCACATCGTAGCAGCACACCTTGCCGATGTCGTGCAGAATGGCGCCGGCCAGCAGCAGGTCGCGATCCAGTCCGCCATACTGGCGGGAGATGGCGTCGCACATCCTCACGACATTTAGGGTATGCTCCAGCAGCCCGCCTACCCATCCGCAGTGGTACGACACCGAGGCGGGGGAGCGCTTCAGCTGCTCAGAGATATCATCGTCTCTCAGCATGGACAGCAGGACGGCGCGGATGTTGGCGTCCTCGATGCCCTCGGCATACTCCATTATGGCGGAGAACATCTCTCCCACGTCCCGGGCGGTGCGCGGCACGAAATCGTCCGGGTCGAAGTCGATCTCCCCGACCGGCTCGGCCACGCCGCCCTCTGCCGGGTTTATGTTGATCACCACCTGCCCCTTCCAGATGCTGGTGGTGCCCACCAGCCTGACCATGGAGTTCACCTGGAGGGAGTCGTAGGCTTTACGCACTGATGCCTCGTCCTTGCCCCCCCAATAGGTGGCCGTGATCTCGCCGGTGACGTCGGACACCCTCACGCGGAACATGAACCCATGCCTGTAAGGGATAGGGGTCTCCTTCCGTCGGAGGGCGTACAGCTCGTCGACCTCCACGTTCTCGGTTTCCAGCTCCTCGATGGACTGCCTCCCCGCCTCCACTGCCATGCCTCGCGGGTGAATCGGGACGGTGGATATTATATGCTCCGCTCGATGGAGCGTTCACGCCCGCTGCGCGGCCAGCCGGCGGAGCCATTCCTCCGACTCCTTCCAACGGGGATGTATGTGCTCCCTGTCCCGGAACTCGGGACCGTGATGACGCCGGTCGGGCCGCAGGCCGTCCTGTATGTGCAGCAGCTCGTGGTAGAGCACATACTCGGACACGAACGGCGGGACGCTGGGCTGGTCTAGGATCGAAGACACCGCGATCACCTTCATGAGCACCGAGCAGTAGCCGACCCTCATGCGGTTGCGCCTCCTGGTCCAGTTGAACACGGCGTCGGGGCAGTCGCGCACGAGCCCCTGGTCCCGGAGCGATAGGTACGCGTCCTGCAGATCGTGGACCTTTCCGCGGTGGTCCAGGGTCAGGTTCCGCGAGCGCTTCAGATATAGAGCCTGGTTCTGGGCAAGGAACTCGCGGGACATCAGCCAGGTGACCAGCCTGGGCGTGTATATGCTCCTGCAGGGGCCCCTGTCCAGGCGCCGGTACAGCGAGGTGGCGAAATCCTCCAGGACGCCTCGGTCAGCGCCGATCATATAGTCGGATATCTGGAACCGAACGCTTCTTCCCGAGCGCCTCCAGCTGCTCTTGAACTCTTTGTATGGCGTGAACTCCGCCACGATGTCGTCGTACCCTTGCTCCCTTCCGATGGAGCCGAAGATGTCGGCCAGTTCCGTGCTCATTTCGAAGGTTTCTCCGGGACAGCAGGTGATGTCTTGCATATGGCTCTCCGAGCCCTCAGCGTCGTTTCGAAGGTATAGTCGGCATCGGTACAGTCAGGCTGCGCTCCCTGCTCGCCTGGTTCCGCCAACGGGCCGCCTGTAGTAATGGTTTGCTGATGTGAGTATCTTCAATGATAACCAGTTGGACACCTTCTTAACGGTCCCGCCAGTGATGAAGCCCGATGTCCGAGGAAGGTTCCAAGGAGCTCATCACCCGGGGCAACCTGGACGGCATTGTTTCGGCCGCGGCGTTCCTGCGGCGTTATCCCTCCGCCACGGTAAGGTTCGTTACCTCTCCGGCCGCGGCGGCGCCTCTGCTGCTGGAGGGCGAGGCGGGGCACACTTTCCTGGCGGACCTCTCGCCCGCCCCAAGCCTGGCAGCGGCCGCCGAGCGCGCGCTTCGCTCTCGGCTCATAACGCTCATCGACCATCACCCCACCTCCCGGCATTTCGATTGGGCGGTGATAGACGGTTCCGCCAGCGCCGCTGGCATCCTGTACCGGGAGCTGGGGGTCGGCGGCATGGACGCCGCGGTGGCCGTGGCCGACCTCTACGAGAACGGGGGCGGCCCCCTCGTTCGCTCCGCCGCAGAAAGCATAGGCATCGATGCCCTGAGGCGAGAGAGCGAGATTCTGGACTTCGCCTGGCGGCTCAACGTGAAGGATGATGCCTTCCGCCTCTTTGCCGCCGGGCAGCTATCCCGGGGTTTCCTTCCTTCGGCCATACCGTGCATCGCCGAGCGCCATGCCGAGATGGTCCGCCGGGACGGGTGGGGGAAGGCGCTTAGCAGCGCTCGCCGGCACCTGCGGCGCGCCGGGAGCACTGCGGTCATGGAGTTCAGAGGAAGAAGGCCGTCGTTCCACGGCTTCGGCAGCCGCGCCCTCACCGAAGCGGCCCGCGAGGAAGGTTGCCGGTACGCGGTCATGATCAATCGCGGCGAGGAGGAGAGCATCGTCTCGCTACGCTCCACCGCCCCTGGGGGCATAGACCTGGGCCGTTTCATCGAATCGTTCACCGCCGAGCATGGCGTGGAGGGCGGGGGCCATCCGGCCAGCGCCGGGGCGAGGATACCATCCAGCTCGGCGGGGCTGCTGGTGGACCAGCTGGAGGCGGTGGCCTGATCATCCCTCCTGGCGATCGGCGGCCCTCTTATACACCAGAACGGGGCACTTGGCCTTCCGGGCGATGATGTCCAGCACCCTGCCGAACGCGTAGGGGTCCCACGGCCTCGTTTCCGAGGAACCCATCACCAGGAGGTCATATTCCAGGGTTTCGGCCACCACGCCGCTGATGTAGCTCTCCGGTATGATATCCTTCACTTTCGTGGGCATCCCGCTCTTGGCGATCCGGTCCCGTATGCGGGCCGCGCGCTCTCCCGCCTTGATCAGATGGCGATCGTTCATCACCACGTTGAGAACGGTGACCGTCGACCCCTCGTATTCCGCGATGTCGGCCGCTGCCTCCGCGGCCCTGACAGCATTGATGCCGCCGCCCGCCAGCACCACTATGTCATCTGGGATGAGACGGCCCTCCGAGCGCAACACCATGATATCGCAGGGCGTCCGTCGGACGATATCGTCCATCTTCCTTCCCAGGATGCGCCTCTGCGTCCTGGCGTATCCTTTCCATCCCAGCATGATGGCGTTGACCGCCTCGTTCACGGCGGTGCCGATGATGCTGGTGACGACATCGCGCGACACGATGACGATCGCTCTGGTCCTCACGCCCTTCATCTCTGCGTGGCACTGAAGCCCCTCCAACATCTTCCTCCGTTCGGCGATGCGATTGTGGCTGACGGCGCTCAGCGGGAGCGATAGCGGCACCTCGATCACATTGATGAGCAACAGCTCACCCCCGCGGCGGGCCGCCAAGGAGGCTGCCACATCGATCGGGCCCTCGTTCCTGGGGTCGTCCACGGGCACCAGGATGCGGAAGCGCTTTTGTTCCTCGGCCGTCAGCGGCGCCCGGGCGCGGACCACGATCTTTTCGATCCCCTCGCGGGCCTGGGCAAAGTAGTGGATGAGCAGGCCGGCAAAGATGACGGCTATGGCAACATACCAGGCCAGGGCGTCCAGGGTGAACAGCATGGCCGCCAGGAACAGCTTGGTGACCACGCCCACGACCGGCACCATCGGGAAGAACGGAGTTAGGTATGAGCATTCCGCATCCGGCCTTGAACGCCGCAGGTTGATGGCGGCGATGTTCACCAGTACGAACAGCAAGAGGATCATGACATCCGCCACCGCAGCCACCTTCTCGATGTCCAGGGCCACCGCCATGACCACTATGATGATGCCGCTTGCCACGATGGCCGCGTACGGCGTATGCCTGACGGGGTGCAGCCTGCCGAACAGCGGAGGCAGGTTGCCGTCCCGCCCCATCGCATAGGAGACGCGGGAGGCGGAGAACACTATGGAGTTCACCGCCGCCACCGAGCCTATCATCATGCCTACCGAGATGAGCGCCCCACCCACGAGAGGGACGGTCCGTTCGGCCGCGATCACCAGGGCGGCCTCCCTCCCGGCGGCCGTGGCCTCCCACCCCAACGCTCCGAACGTTACCGCGGCCACCGCCGTGAACAGCACCGCCGATATCGTGATGCACATGAACATGGCCCGGGGGACGGTCCGCCTGGGGTCCCGGGCCTCCTCCCCGGTCTGGGCCACCACTTCGTAGCCCTCGAAGATCATGAAGGTGAAGCCCATGGAGGTGGCGATGCTGAGATATCCGAACGGCAGGAGCTGGGGGCCCAGGCCGGCCGCGCCGGGGGCGGCTGGATCCATTATGATGAACATGAGGCAGAACGCTATGAACAGCACGATGATGCCGATGAGGAAGGCCGAGATGAGCGTCTCCGCGCGTCCCACTCCCTTTACCCCACGGTAGTTGATGTAGCAGAAGAACACCGCGATGGACGCCGTCAGCAACGCCTCTGCGGTCCCGGCGCTTATGACATCAAAGGGGACCGATGCCTGCTCCATCAGCAGGACCGTCCCCTTGCCGAAGCCTATGGAGTAGACCGAGCATGCGATGCAGTGGCCTATCCAGGACATCCATCCTCCCAGGAAGCCCAGGGGGGCGAACAGCCCCTCCTTGATCCATAGGTACCCGCCGCCCGTCTCCGGGTATCCGGATGATAGTTCGGCATAGGACATCGCGGTGAACAGCGTCACCGCGAAGTTCAGGACGAAGGCGATCAGCAGCCCCGGGCCCACGATGTTGGTCGCTATGCCGATGAGGAGGAAGATGGACGAGCCTATGTTGGGCCCCAGCCC
>DAGU01000061.1:0-917 GCA_002498285.1 Methanomassiliicoccus sp. UBA386
AGGTTATTCAACGTTTCTGGCCGGGCGGCGCAACCTGATTGCAGTGCGATCGTCCAAGAGGAGCAGGTCGATCACTTCGAAGTGAGACGTCGAACTCTCGGACCGCGCGATCTGTTCGCCCTGTCGGTCGTGGCGGTGCTCGCCCTCGCCCTGCTGTCCTCGCCCGATGGGGTGGAGGTATCGACGTTCGATGAGATGGAGCCTGGCGGCAAGTCTGTGGTGGTGTGCACCATCCAGCGGTGCCACCCGTCTGACAATGGCTGGCTCCTCAACCTGACGGACACCGCTGGCGGCTACATCGACGCCTTCTGCCGCTATGGCGACGCGGACGGCACGCCGCTCAATGGCTCGGCCGTGCGTATATGGGCGCAACCATCCGAGGACGATCCATCGTTCTTATTCATCAGCAGGATGGAGATGCTTCCTCTTCCTGAGGTGCGGGGCGGAAGGATTGATTAATAATCCCCGACTATCGCCAGTGTCCATGTTCATCGGCGTTGACGACACTGACTCCCCGGACCACATGTGCACCACCTTCCTGGCGGTGGAGCTCATCAAGGCGTTCCCGGAGTGGGACCTCATCGGCATGCCACGCCTGGTGCGCCTGAACCCGGCGGTGCCGTGGAAGACGCGCGGCAACGCCGCTCTGGCCATTAACATCGGCCGGGGCAGAGGAGACGGCCGCCTCATCGGAGAGGCGGGCGATCATCTCGTTCGCGCCTATCCCCGATCTTGCGAGGAGCCGGACCAGGCCGAGACGCTCGAGCGGGCCTCGCGGGTGGTGGAGAAGTGGGCGCAGAGGGACCACTCGGATCCTGGCCTCGTCGTGCTGCCCAGACAGCCGGACGCATCGCTGTACCGTCGGGCGGTCACGACCATCGTGGAGAAGGAGGACGCCCTGAAGGCCATCGAGGAGG
>DAGU01000061.1:1142-5351 GCA_002498285.1 Methanomassiliicoccus sp. UBA386
CGGCAGAGGGACCGCTGGGGGACCGAGCGCGAGATCTCCGAGAAGGAGGTCCGACGCCTCGACAGCGATTATCCGTCGACGTTCAACAACTTCGATCAGGAGGCCGGGAGGCCGGCCATCGTACCGCACACCAAGTGCCCCATCCTCTATGGCATCAGGGGCGACTCGGCCCCTGACCTGGTCATGGCCATGCTGTCGCTCATCTCGGAGAAGGTGGAAAGCTGGCAGCTGTTCATCACCAACCAGGGCACGGACGAGCACATCATCACCGAGTGGGACACCCTCGCCCCGAACTCCTCGTACGACGTGACCGGAGAGGTGGTCAGGGAGCCCTTCACGCTGCGCGGCGGGCATGTGCTCATCGGTCTGAAGGCAGACAACGGCACCGAGCTGGAGGCGGCGGCCTACGAGCCGTCGAAATCGTTCCGCAACGTGGTCAGGGCGCTCCGCAGGGGCGACCGCGTTCGGGTGCTCGGCGAGGTTCGAGAGGACCGCGGCACGCTGAACATCGAGAAGATGGAGGTGCTGCGCCTGGCGCCGTCCCGCATCAAGACCTCCAATCCTCTATGCGCGTGCGGCCGGCACATGAAGTCCATCGGAGCGGGCCAGGGATATCGGTGCCGGGAGTGCGGCACCCGCGCCTCCGAAGCGGTGACGGAGCCAGAGGACCGCTCCCTCCGCAAGGGGTGGTACGAGCCTCCCGTGTGCGCCAGGCGCCATCTCTCCAAGCCGCTCAAGCGCATGAACTGAATCGACATTAGTCGAGCGACCGTGCCGACAGTTTTTTAACAGCACTTTGAGATGGCTCGGCGGATGGGAGCCGACTCCCTTACCAGGAGCATGATCTAGTGAAGGAAGCTGTCATATTGAGCGCCGTCCGCACCCCGGTCGGCAAGTTCGGAGGCTCACTTAAGAACTTCTCCTCTCCCCAGCTGGGAGCGATGGCCATCGCCGAGGCGGTAAAGCGCGCCGGCGTGGCCGGGACCGACATACAGGAATGCATCATGGGCATAGTTCTTCCGGCCGGCACCGGGCAGAACCCCGCCCGCCAGGCCGCGCTGGGGGCTGGACTGCCAGTGGAGATCGGCTCGTTCAACGTGAACAAGGTGTGCGGCTCCGGGCTGAAGTCCGTCATGCTGGCCGCCAACTCCATACGCGCCGGGGAGCACGACCTGATCGTGGCCGGCGGCATGGAGAACATGTCCGCCGCTCCGTACCTGCTGATGGAGGGCCGCTTCGGTTATCGGCTTGGCGACAACAAGGTGGTGGACCACATGGTGAAGGACGGCCTGTGGGACGCCCCCACCGACCAGCACATGGGCATCACCGCCGAGATCGTGGCCCAGCGTTTCAACGTCACCAGGGAGGAGGCCGACCAGCTGGCATGCCAGAGCCACATCAAGGCCGCCGCCGCCATGAAGGACGGCCGCTTCGACCGCGAGATGATGCCGGTCATGATCAAGAGCAAGAAGGAGACCATCGAGTTCCGGACGGACGAGGGCGTGCGGGCCGATTCCACGGTGGAAAGCCTCGCCAAGCTCCGCCCGGCGTTCCAGGAGGGCGGCATCGTGACGGCCGGCAACGCCTCGCAGATCAGCGACGGCGCGGCCTCGGTGGTCGTGGCATCGAGAGAGTACGCCGAGGAGCACGGGCTGAAGCCCCTGGCCGCCATCGTGGACTACAACACCGGCGGCACCAAGCCGGAGTGGATCATGGAGGCCCCCATCATCTCCACCAGGGCGCTGATGGAGCGTAACAAGCTGGCCATCGACGACATCGACCTCTTCGAGCACAACGAGGCGTTCGCCACCGCCTCGGTCGCCGTCAAGCGAGAGCTGAACGTCCCGGACGACCGCTTCAACGTGAACGGAGGCGCGATCGCCCTAGGCCACCCCATCGGGGCTTCGGGCGCCAGGGTGCTCACCAGCCTTATCTATGCGCTGCACGACCGGAACAAGCGGACCGGCCTGGCCACACTGTGCCTGGGCGGCGGCAATGCCGTCTCGATGCTGGTGCGGCGGGAGTGAGCCCAGGGGGCTCAAGCCCCTTTCTTTTTCCAAGGGGCAACGGGCCGGCCCCGGCGAGTCCCCCGATCATCCGCGATGCCATATGCGGGACCATCGGACAACATCTCTTGACCCTCCAGTTTAGAAGGCGCGCGCCGGGAGCATCGGACGGTGCTCGGACGATCGAGCCTTTATGAGCATTTTCTGGGGTGCTGCAGAACGGCCAAACTCTTTTAGTCCGCGGCCCGATTCCCAGACGGTAAGCTCATGAATCGATTGGAGGACCTGCTCAGCACCGTGGAAGGGTACCGGGACGCTATGATCGAAGAGATGACGGCCATGCTCCGCATCCCCGCCATGGGGCCAGAGAATGGAGGGGAGGGCGAGTTCGACCGGGCCCGCTTCATCGAGGGGCTGGTCCGCCGGTGCGGCTTCCAGGACGTGGAGACGTATGACGCACTGGACGAGAGGGTCAAGCTGAAGGTGCGCCCCAGCGTCATCGCCAAGCGCCGCGGGCGGTCCGAAAAGACCATCTGGTTCGTGTCGCACATGGACACCGTATCGCCGGGCGACGCCAAGGCGTGGACGTATCCGCCGTTCAACGGCACGGTGGTGGACGGCAAGCTGTACGGCCGCGGCTCGGAGGACAACGGCCAGGCGGTCATATCGACGCTGTTCGCGCTCAAGGCCCTCCTGGGCGTCGAGGACGAGCCGGAGTACACCATCGCGGCGGCCGTGGTGGCCGACGAAGAGGCCGGCTCCGACCACGGGATCAAGTTCCTCATCGAGAAGGGACTGTTCAAAAAGGACGACATCTTCTATGTTCCTGACTCCGGCGCTCCTGACGGCTCCGTCATTGAGATCGCGGAGAAGTCGATCATCTGGCTGAAGTTCGTGGTGCGCGGCAAGCAGGTGCATGCCTCCACCCCGGAGAAGGGGCTGAACGCGCTCCGCATCGGCTCCCAGCTGCTGGTGGCGGTGAGCGAGCATCTGTACGGCAAGTACTCCGCCCTCGATCCGCTGTTCGCCCCGCAGAACTCGACGTTCGAGCCGACCAAGCGGCTGGCCAATGTGGACAACGTGAACACGGTGCCGGGCCAGGACGTCTTCTACATGGACATCCGCCTGCTGCCGCAGTACGACGTGCAGGAATGCGTCGACGTCGCCAGGAAGGTCGCCGCCATGTTCGAGGAGCGCACCGGAGCGGCCATCGAGGTGACGGTGGAGCGCGTCGACCCGGCCGGTAAGGCCTCGTCGACGGACCGCGACGGGGTCGTCGCGCTGAGAAAGGCCATCCGCCGCGTCCGTGGCATCGAGCCTACCATCGCCGGCATCGGCGGGCAGACCTGCGCCAACTGGTTCCGCCAGGCGGGCATGGACGCGTACGTGTGGGAGACCTGCGACGAGGTGGCCCATCAGGTGGACGAGTACGCCAAGGTCGACAACCTGGTGAACGACGCCAAGGTGTACGCGGCCCTGCTGGCCAACCTATGCTATCCGAAGCGGTTCAAGGGGCCCTGCCCGGACTACTGATCGGCAGGCGGTACCGGATCCATACCAGTTCGTCAAGCCTCTCGACCGACATCAGCTCAGCATCCATCAGCGGCTCACCATCGCCTAGGTCGTCAGCGATGAAGAACGAGGATGGCGACCTGCCGCCGATGAGTTGAGGATGCACCAGGAGACTCACCTCGCTCACCAGGCCGGCTCGCAGCAGTGCGCCGTTGAGGGTGCCACCACTGTCCACCCGGACCGTTCTGATGCCGTACCTGGAATGCAGCTCGGACAGCGCGGCGCGCAGGTCCACATGCTCATCGCCGGCCACGATGACGTCAGCCCCGCTGTTGCGGACCGACTTGAGATGCTCCCCCGGTGTTCTTGTCGTGGAGAGCGCCACGCCCCTGCTCCAGAACGGCGACGGCGCCACCTTGCTCCAGCCGTTGAAGCGTCCGCGGCCGTCGACCACTGCTATCAGCGGCTTGGACGGGTCCGAAGTCCCGTCGTGCTCCCACTCCGCCAGGCCGGCCTGGAGCATGGTCTCCGAACCGCACAGGGTGCAGTCCTCATTCCAGGTGGGGATGAGTGAATAGTATTGTTCCAGATCAACGGTCAACCGGTCCATCCGGCCGTCCACACTGACCGCGCTATGAATGATCACGTATGGAAGCATGCTCGCCCCTTGGCCCTTCGCATGTCCCGGGAA
>DAGU01000061.1:5581-6633 GCA_002498285.1 Methanomassiliicoccus sp. UBA386
GAATGATCAGCAATACCAAGAGAGCCGTTCTGGACGACCGGGTGCAGCACATCGACCTCGAGGACGTCATAACGGTGAAGGACCTGATGAACGCCTACATGGACAGCTCCATACAGAGCCGCGCCCTCGCCAACTGCGCGAGGGTGTACGAGAGCGCTCTCCTTGATCCGGGGAGGCCCCTCATCGTCCTGGGAATCTCCGGCCCCCTCATCGCCGCCGGGCTGCGCAAGGTGCTCGTCGACATGGTCCGCTTTGGCGTGGTCGACGCGATCGTCTCCACCGGCGCCATCATGTACCAGGACTACCTCAACGCCGGCGGCCACTGGCACTACAAATGCTCGCCCGAGATCGACGACCTCATGCTGAAGGAGCTGGCCATCGACCGCATCTACGACACCCTGGTCGACGAGGACGCCTTCTACGAGAAGGACGCCGAGATCGGCGAGATCGCCGAGACGCTGGAGCCCCGCGGCCACTCCAGCCGGGAGTTCATGGAGGTGCTGGGCTCGCACGTGACCGACGAAGGCTCCATCCTGTACAATGCCAGGAAGTACGGCGTGCCGGTCTTCGTCCCGGCGATGAACGATTCCTCCATCGGCATAGGCCTCACCGGCTTCTATCACAAGATGCTCTCCGAGGGCAGGAGCTATGGCGAGTTCATGCACATCGACTCCATCCGGGACAATCATGAGCTGACGCAGCTGAAGATAGCCACTGAGTCCACCGCCGCGGTCTATATCGGCGGCGGGGTGCCCAAGAACTTCATCCAGCAGATGGAGGGCACCGCCGACACCATGGGACATCCCAAGGGCGGGCACTCCTATGCCGTCCAGATCACCATGGACTCGCCTCAGTGGGGCGGCCTATCGGGGTGCACATTCGAGGAGGCGCAGTCATGGGGAAAGATCAACCCCGACGCCAAGACCGCAGTGGCATACGTCGAGGCGTCCATAGGTTTGAGCCTCATGGTCTCCTACATCCTGCAGAATAGAAGCTGGGAGGGCAGGAGCAGGCTGAGGCCGTCGTGGGACAACGGCCGGCTGGTGTCGCTG
>DAGU01000061.1:6743-6888 GCA_002498285.1 Methanomassiliicoccus sp. UBA386
CCCCCGAGCCGATCGAACGGAACAACGGGGGATGAACCCCCTTCTTACCGACCGCAGGCGAGAAATCCCATGTCATGACCGTTGGATGATAGTGGTAAAATAGCGCTTTCGGTGGCCCCTGCGCAACACGTTCGATATAGCGTCC
>DAGU01000095.1:0-2152 GCA_002498285.1 Methanomassiliicoccus sp. UBA386
GTTAGCCCTCGTCTCCGCACCGCCTCCTGGATCGTCCCGGCGGCGCTCCTGGAAGCGTTGCCCATCCGTTGCAGCATGCTCCTTCTTTTCTCAGGGTCCCTAGACAGCGGCCCCACCGTGTCGAACGCCACGATGCGGCGTCCCCTCCAGGGTCCGGAAACGAAGTCCTCCAGGAACTCCGCCGTCCGCCTGGTCATCTTGCCGGCGCGAGTTGGAGACCCGATGAACATCAGGTCTCCCGAGACGTCCAACGGCATCGAGGCGCGCAGATCGAAGACCTCGGCCTCGTCGCCGCCGGCGCGGACCTCTTCGGCTATGGCCTCGGCCACCTCTCCCGTGCTGCCATGCACCGTATCGAAGACGATGACGACCTTCATGAACCTACCCTCGCGATACCATCGGAGCTATTGATTGATAATGATGCGCATGAGGTGCTGAAAAAGGGAAAGGGGTTTGATAAAGAGGTTTACTTCTTCTTTATGACGGTGTCGATCTTGTGCTGCTCGAACCTCTCGTCATCCTGGCGCTCCATGGCATAGTCATGGGCCTTCTCGTCGATGTTCTTGTCACCGGGGAGCAGCTTCTTCACCGTGGCCATGGCGCCCATGCCGAAGCCCAGCATCCCGGCGCTGACCGGCAGGCCGAAGCGGGTCTTCATCCCCAGCAGCTTGCCAGGGTTCATGATCTCCTTGGGGTCGAGGGCGTTCTTGATGGCCACGATGACATCGTAGCCCGCGCCCCGGACCGGCTTCAGGGTGGAGCCGAAGAACAGGCCAAAGCCGCCCAGCATGCGCCCGCCGTTCTCCTTGGCCAGGTCGCCGCACTTGTAGTTGAAGGACAGGGAGGTCATGCTCTTGGTCAGGGAGGTGGAGTCGTAGACATAGTAGGGCATGAACATGACCGTGTTGCGGTCGGCCATGATGCCGATGATGCCGCCCTCCATCTTCATGGACTTCAGCAGATCGTAGATGTCATTGGTCATCTTGCCGTACGAGTACGTGGGGACCAGCACCTCCATGGGCACCGAGCCCAGGCCGACCTCGCGCACGCGGAACTCGTAGGAGCGCTCGTCCCACTCGTGCTGCGCGACGTCGTCCGGCAGCTTCTTCCCGCCGTGCTTGGCCATGATCTCGTCGATCTTCTTCTCCTCGATCGCCACCACGTCCTTGTCGCCCTCCAGGACCACGATCATGGCGGAGCCGTGGACGTGCACGTCCTTCCCGAGCTTCTTCAGGAACTCGAAGTGGTTGTTGTCCGACCACGCTATGTGGAGCGGCATCACCCTGCTGCGGGTGATGTCCATCAGAGGATCGTTCAGCTTGTCCAGGCTCTCGAACTCGTAGGCCAGGGGCCGCAGGATCTCGGGCCGGGGGATCAGCTTGAAGGTGACCTCGCAGATCACGCCAAGGGTGCCTTCGGCGCCGGTGATCAGGCGGGTCAGGTTGTATCCGGACATGTTGTCGGTCAAACTCTTGAACCCGGTGTCGACGATGGAGCCGTCGGGCATGACGACCGTCATGGTGCGGATGTTGTCCCCGGCGGAGCCGTACTTGTAGTTGCCGATGCCGATGCCGCCGGTGGAGATCCACCCGGCCAGGCTGGCGCTGGGAGCGCTGGAGGGGTAGGAGCCGAGCAGGAATCCCTTCTCCCACGCGGCGTCGTACACCTGCTTCCATGAGCAGCCCGCCTGGGCGGTGATGGTCATGTTCTTCTCATCGATCTCGAGGATCTTGCTCATTCCGCCGACCATGTCGATGAGTATGCCACCGAACGCGGTGACCGCTCCGGCCAATCCCCAGGTCGATGCTCCCCTGGGAGTCACTGGCATGCCTTCCGCGGCCGCCAGCTTGACCACCTTGGATACGTCCTCCACGGAACGGGGGCGGACCACGATGTCGGGGATGAGCTTGAACGCCACCTGGGCCTCCTTGGGCAAGGGGGCCATGTCATGGCTGTAGAGCAGCCTCTCCCCCTTGCTGATCTTGACGTTCTCGGCGCCAATGGCCGCCTCCAACTTGCTCACGATAGAACCTTGGTATTTTTCAGAAGTGTCTTCAACAGCTTCCATGAACAGCCTCTCCTAGACTGGAATATCGAACTTGACCAGGTAGTTTCATTGAGATATTAAAAAGCTCCTTCTTTTTGAGCCATA
>DAGU01000095.1:2311-10107 GCA_002498285.1 Methanomassiliicoccus sp. UBA386
GGAGAAGGGCGCTCAGGGTTCACGGGGCAGCTAGGAGCAAACCGCCGAGACCAATCGCAATCACCTCGCTTTGGTTTGTCGGCGGTCCCGTTCCTTGCCTGCAAGGGCCGTTAGCACGGACACCTTAACAGGTTTGGAAACGAACAAGACTGGTAGCCTCGTCGTTACAGTCTTGACGTTCCGTTGCCGGTTAGGCGAGCGGTTGGTGCAGATATGGGCTCGATGCCGTTAATGAACGGTCCGATGTCCATACTGACGCTCCAGCCACATTCCGCCCCTGAGCGGTATCGTAATAGATAATGGCCATTATTTATACATATCTCGCCTACCCAGACGGAAGAATCTACCTTGCATCTTGACGAAGGCTGCGGAACCTCGATGACCCAGGGAATAGGGAGCGCAGGCAGTCCGCCATTGCCTCGGGAACGTGGAACAGATGTGAGCAACAGCCACAGTCGGAGCAGCCGAAGCCGCGTACGGGCGAGGCGTCCGGAACGGCAGAGATGAACGCTGCGAGCTCGCACTCCACGTCCACCGGCGATGGGACGAGAAAGGCTTCCACGCCGTCCGACGCCGCCAGCAGATGATCGATATGCCAGCGCATCCTCTTCTCTTCCCTCAGATGCCTGGCCACCCTCTGCTCCAGTCCGCCCATGGCCGAGCCCACGTACACGTACGCTCCCCTGGCGAAGCTTATCCGCCCCAGGGCGCCCACGGTGACGTCCCGAGGACCGTTCATATGAAGCAGCAGGAGGTACGCGCCGGTCGCGCCGCGGGACATTAACCGGACTCGACCTCGGCGCGGGTCTTGATGCGGATCAGGGTGCTTCCGCCAAGGCGGGAGTTGGAGATCTCGGCGATGTCGCCCAGGCGGCGGCCGTACACCTCCACGTCGGCGATCTGGTCCTTCCACTCCTCGTACGGTATCTTGACCCGAAGTCCGTCCAGGTGCAGGACGATGGGGGCCGGGCGCAGGCTTTCCTGCACCGCCTCCAGTTCGGCGATGCGGTCCTTGATCTCGGCCGGATGGACGAACAGGGGGTCCTCGTCCAGCTCCTGCCTCTTCTGCCGGACCACGTCCTCGACCCGGGCGCCGACCTCCTCCAGCTTGCGGATCTCCTCCTCTCGGCGCATCCTCTCGACCTTGCGGCCCACGCCGCACACCAGCCCCTCGCAGGACGGCAGCGATTCGATCTCGGGCCCGCACACGGCCACCACGGGGACCTCCAGTTCCTCGAACAGCTTCACCTTGTGCTCCAGGATGCAGTCCTTGAAGTTGCCCAGGACGAAGATGGCGGCGTCGTACTCCTCGATGACGGCCATCTCGTCAGCGCTGATCTGCGCGGTCCGGCGACCTTTTCCCCGGGCTAGGCCCATCACCACGGTGATGGCCCCGGCGCGGCGCAGCTGCTCGGCGATGTCACAGGTGGGGTGAGGCATGTGATGCCTTCCCAGCGTGGGGGCGACCACGGCGATCTCGGTGCCGGCCAGCGGCACGTCGACCAGCTTACCGCCCAGCTCCACGGTCTTGGCCTCTATGACCGGCCTCTCCTCCTCCGGAATTGCCAGGGTGACGGTGATCTGGACCTGGACCTGCGTCTTCTGGATGACGAAGCCGCCCACGTCCTCGATCAGTTCGTACAGCTCGTTGATCTTGTACACTCCGCCGTCGAACAGCAGGACCTCGTACATCAGTCGCCCTCCTCCCTATCGTGATGCATCTCCTCGTGCAGCTCCTCGGCGATGCGGACCCATTCCTCGTCCAGGTCATGCTCGGTGCCGAGGATGGTCATCACCTTGTCGTCCACCAGGTTGTGGCGGACCTTGAAGCCCTCGGGGAATATCCTCCAGACGGCGTCCAGGACCTTGCTCCTGAGCTCTTCGCCGGGATCGAGCTCCATGTTCTCGAGGTCCTCGGCAGGAACGCCGTGAACGATCAGTTCATAACGGGTGAGCTGCTCCACCGCATCCCGGCCGTACTCCTGCCACAGGCGGGTCAGCAGGGCGGGGGCCCAGTTCTCGTCGGTGATGGTGATCTTCCCTCCCTCCGGGGAAGGATCCACGATCGCCATGTCCGATACCTTGACGGACGATCGTGCCCTGCCCAGGCGGAGCGAGATGAGGAAGTAGGGGGCGTCGGGATCGGCCTTGATGCGGTAATCGGTCACCATGCGGGTGACGCCCAGCTCCTGCATCATCTGCCTCAGGATGGTATCGAAGTTCTGATACGCGAATGACTCGTCGTGTTCGCTCATCACTGCCCCTCTAGGAAGCCAGACGACAGCAGGGCGCCCCCGGCCGCGCCGATGTACTGCGAGTTCTCCGGGACTATGGGCTTGCTGCCCACCATGTCTCCGACCGCCCTCACAAGGCCGCTGATGAGCGAGGTCCCGCCCACCTGGATGATCGGCTGGCGGACGTCGATCTCCTGCAGCTGCTGCTCGTACACCTGTTCGGCCACCGAGTGGCAGGCAGCGGCCGCCACGTCCTCGATGGTATGGCCGGCCGCCAGCGACGTCACAAGGTCCTGTATGCCGAACACCGAGCAATAGGAGTTCATGTTGACCTTGGACCAGTCGCCCTTGTCGGCCAGGGCGCCCAGCTCGGTGATCTCCACCCGGAGGCGCTTGGCGACCATCTCCAGGAACCTTCCCGATGCGCCGGCGCAGATGCCGCCCATGGTGAAGTTGTCCGGTATCCCGTCCCTGACGGTGATGGCCTTGTTGTCCATCCCTCCGATGTCGATGATGGTGGCCTCGCCCCTCTGGCGGTCGGCCAGCCACACCGCCCCCTTGGAGTTGGTGGTCAGCTCCTCCTGGACGAGGTTGGCGTCCAGCTTCCTGCCGATCAGGAAGCGGCCGTAGCCGGTGACGCCGATGCCCTCCAGATTGTTGAACTTGACCCCCGCCTCGGCCAGCGCCTGGTCCAGCACCTCCTGCGCCGAGGCCATGACCTCGCCGGTGGGCGTCCAGGCCTTGCCGATGATCTTGTTGTCCCGCAGGATCATGGCCTTGGTGGTCGACGAGCCGGAGTCGATGCCGGCCGTGAGGCCGACCTGCCGCTCCCTTGCCAGCAGCTCCTTCTTGGCGACAATGGTCACCAGGGCCTCCATCCTGGTGAGGAGCTGGGCGGCCTTCAGCCGCTCCGTGAAAGAGTACGTGACGACCGGCAGGCGCGCATGCTCCTGCAGGTATCTCCGCACCTCGTTCCTTACCAGGGCGCCCTCGGCGCAGCGGAAGCAGGTGGCGATGAACACCGCGTCGGCGTCGTAGTGGCCGTCCGCCAGGGCCTTGGCGCGGGCGATCATGAGCTTCAGCTGGGGCGACACGGGATCGAAGCCGAAATCGTCCACCGCGCGGTTGATGTCCTCATAGCTAACGTCGGGATAGACCATCTTGCCGCCCACGGTGGCGGCCGCGTTCTCTATCTCCGACTGTATGCCGCTGTACTCCGTGCCGCAGGATATCTGAGCGATCTTGATGCTCATTTCAAGCCCTCCAGGAAGGCCTTGATCTTGGTGACCATGATCTTTCCCTCCTCCTCGTCCTCAGGGTACTCGACCTCCAATGTGGGAATTTTCCTCTTGCGGAGCCTGTGAATGAGCAGGAGGTTGGTGCGGTGGCAGCCCACGCATCCGAAGGTGAACGGCGTGTTGTGCATGATGATGGCGGCCTCGGCCTCGTCCACTAAGGGCCCCCAGACGGCCATGCGGCCACGGATGCCGGAGGGCACCTCGATGCCAGCGTACTTCAGGCCCTTGGTGACGTCCTTGAGGGTTACGTTCAACGGCGGGGACTCCATCTCCCTGGCGGTAACACGGTCGCGCAGCTCCGCCATGATGCTCAGCGGCTGGTGCCCGAACCTCTCCACGAGATCGTAGAGGATGAGGCTGTTGGGCGGCATGATAAAGATCTTCATCTGTTGTCCTCCTCAGCTATCTGCATGAGCTTCTCCACCGAGAGCTTCTTTCGCGGCGGCTTCTCCGGACAGTCCTCGCCGCCCTCGGCGGCGCACAGGCCGGCCTCGATGAACGGGAGGTCCATCCACTCCTTCTCCATCTGATTGAAGCCCGGTCGGGAGCCATGGTGGGCCCTGCACCGCCGCTCATCGCCGATGGGGTATGCCCTCACCTTGATGAATATCCGGTTGGGATCGAGCTTTCGCACCTCGGGGACGATACTTCTTATCAGTTCCTTGTCCCCCTCAATGTTGGCGCCGTAGCACGTCTCCTTGATCGTTATCTCATACCCCAGCCCATGGATGAAGCGCGACAGCTGGTCGGGCGTGAGCTCCGAGGTCGGGGCGATCATGATCATTCTTGTTTCGGTCTCTTTGCTCGTGGTCTTCCCCCCTTCTTCTTTGACCGTTCAGCCTTCTCCCCGCCTTCTGCAGCGGGGTCATCAGCGGGCGCTTCTGGAGCATCATGAACGACCGGCGCGGGTACCGCCGCTCCTGCCTTCCGGGATTCCTTGATATAAACTATGTCCCCATCCTTGATGTCCTTCATCATTAGTCCGAGCTCAGAGACTATCCTGCCCGCCACGTTGGTGCCGTAGGCCTCCTCCCCCGTGGGGCCGAACTCCTCGCTGCCCTCCAGGCGGATGCCGATCGAACCGCGATTGGGGCGGGACATGTTGGTGACTGCCAGCTGCCCGCGGAAGGAGCCTTCTTCCGAGAAGCTCTTCTCGGGCAGGAGGACCGACGCCTCCGACGGATTGCCGACGAAGGTGATCATGGGCATGTCTTCGAACGTGAAGAAGACCTTCAGGGTGCCTATGGGCTTGTGGTCCAGGCCGGTCATCTTGCGGACGTAGTGCGACGTTGTTGGGGAGCCGATGTCATCGGCCTCCCACAGCACCACCTTGTCGCGGTGGATGCCGAAGGTCTCCACCTCGCTCCCGGGCTTTATCTCCATAGTGAGCTCCGGCTCCTGCTCGGCCACGATGGCATCGCCGTCGGCCAGGCCGGTCCTCTTCTGGACCACTCCAGCGGCCGCGAGGAACTTACCAGCCTCGGCCTGGGTCAGGCCGATGGACATGATGCGGGATGGGTTCGGACGCACCGTCACCTCAGAGCCCTTGTGGACCATGCGGACGATCTCCTGCCCATTGGTCACTTTGCCCACATGGCTGTGGTTGGGCGACAGTTGGCGCCTATCACGGTAGAAGTATATGCGGCCGGTGCCCGACCCTGAGTTCCTCACCGTGACGTCGCCGGCCTCCCGCACGGTGGCGTTCTCCGGCACCAGGGTCACGTCCATCCTCTGCGAGTTCGCCGAGTAGGTCTCGGTGCGGTCGGTGATCTTCAACCGTCCATCGCCGGCCACCACCAGGAACTGCTCGCACCCGATGGGCGCGGCCCTGTCAAGGTCGACCGCGACATATGTATCGACCGCCATGCCGTCCTCCAGCACGGTGGACATGTCCGTGGTGAGGAAGGCGTCGGTCTCCGAGAGCTCAAGAACAACGGGGCGGATCCCGAGGATCGGGTCGCCCTCATGAAGGCTGTCAAGAAGGAAGCGCCCGCGGGTGACCTTTCCGAACTTGCCCCCGTTACCGTCGACGCCATAGACGCCGCTCTGGTCGATGCGGGAGATCATGATGTATGTGGATCGGTTGTCGAAGCCTCCCAGGGTGAAGAAGCAATCATACCTTGAGTAATCATGCCGGTCCCGTGAGACCTCAAGGTCGGTGGGGAACGAGCCGTAGGCGATCACCTTGGACGATTTCCAGCGGATGTTGACCTCGGTAAGCTGAGGCACGAGCTCACGGAACCTCCTCCCATGCTCCGAGTCATCGATGCGGATGACGAATGAGCCGCGGGGAGTGTTGACCTCGAACTCCGGCGTCCCCCTCTGTATGGAGCTCGCTGGTCGCGTCAATGCTATCTGGGTACCTTCCAGGTACGGTTCGCCCTTGATCGCGTCGCCGAGGACGGTGCCCTCCGGAACCTCGATATCTCTACCATTCAGTCGGATCAACATCTAGTCTCCCACGGATATGATGAGGGAATTAATAGCCTTTCCCCGCACTGGGATGAGGTTCAGGCAAATCATCATATCCCCTCTGAACGATGTATTCGACCGTGGCGACGGAACGCGAAGCGATCTTGGCCAACGTGGAGGAGGCAGTGCTCGAGATCCCGGGGGTGGAGGCGATGAGGTTCCTCGGGCCGGAGCTGAAGGAGGAGATCACCCGCCTTGAGCTCCTAGCGGAGCAGAACGGCGCCTGCGGCGGCCTGATGCCATTCCGCAACGGCGGTGTGTGGGCGGCGCTCTCCCGGGAGGTGAGCTTCATGGTAGTGGGCAACGCCCATTTCATCATCCACAACGAGGGGCTCCTGTACATGATGGACACCTCCGGACAGGTGATCGGGGAATATGTCCCTCCTCATCTCAAGGAGCAGTTCGTGAAGGACCATCCGGACGCGCACTTCCTCTCCGACGATTTCGCGCTCCTTTCCGATGTGACGGTCAAGGGCGAACCTTACTTTCTCATAGACGAGATCGAGTTCCCGTACCTGGAGAAGGTGAAGGGCATAACCAGGCTGACCTCGGGCAGCGTGTCCACGATGTCCGACGACATGGTGCGCTCGCTCATGGGGTGCGAGGGCCCGGACCTCTGGACCCATCTGGTGGGGTTCGATCTCCTGCCGTGATCAAAGGTTCCTGCGCACCTTGGACACGATCTCGTCCAGCTTGTGCTGCGGGCTCGTGGTCCCCCGGACGACGCCCGTGACGATGTCCACGATCTCACCCTTGGTGCCGATGTCCTCCTTCCGGGGGCGGACCATGCGGGTCTTGACGCCGATGCGGGCGAAATCCTCGAAGTCCACCGGGGCCTGGCACACCACGACGGCCGGTATGTCGACATTTCTCAGAATGAGACGGGCCTTGTAGATGATGTGGTTCCTGACGTTCCCCAGGTGTATGAGGGCGAGCTTGAACTGCTGTATCCGGTCGACCTCGATCTGGTCCAGCCCGAAGATGGAGCTTGTGCTCATGTCCGGCGCATCGGCCGGGACGCCGGAGCCGGCCGTCACCACGATGACGCTGGTGTCGATCCCTTCCTCGCGAAGCGCGTAGGTGATCTCACACACTGGCTTGGTAATGTGCCTCTTGCCGGGGCCCATGGCCACCGCCACCACGTCCCTTCCGCTCTCCGATATCGTAGCTCGCTGCGCCAGTCCCCCGCCGACCCCAAGCCCGCGGGACTCCCGGCATTCAACGAAGCTCATGTGGCGTCCGATCTTGGCCTTCATTCCTCGGCACCGCCTTCTTCCTCGGCACCGCCCTCGAGCATGACGCGGACCTCGCCCTCGGTGAGATGGGTCACTATCTCCTCCGGCTTGCCGATGGAGACCACCTTGCCATCCTTCATGAAGACGGCGCGGTCGCAGCAGTTCATGACGAAGTCCATATCGTGCGAGACTATGAGGAACGTCTCGCCCAGCTCCTTGCGGGCGTTGAGGACCGACTTGGCCACCGACAGCTTGGTGATGGGGTCCATCGTACCTGTCGGCTCGTCGAGGATGACCAGCCTGGGCTCGCGTATGAGCACCTGGGCCAGGGCGATCCTTTGTTTTTCGCCGACCGACAGCGTATCGGGGTAGGCGTACAGCATGCGGTCGACCTGATGACGGGTGAACCCCACGGCAATGAGCGTCTGTATCGCCTTCATCTTGGCCAGTTCGGCAGGGAGGTTGATGCCTATGCAGACCGTGAGGTTCCGCAGCACGGTATCGAACGGATAGAGGGTGAACTCCTGATGCAGGATGCCGATGTACTGCGTCGCGCG
>DAGU01000095.1:10300-10691 GCA_002498285.1 Methanomassiliicoccus sp. UBA386
CATACCTTGCCGTCGGAGACGACATTGAGGCCGGCGATCAGGCGCGACAGCGTGGTCTTGCCGGCGCCGCTCAGACCCACCAGGCCGATGATCTCTTTCTCTTTGACATCAAAGCTGACGCCGTCAACGGCCTTCACTACGCCTCTGGCGTACGAGTAGAAGTATCTCTTGGCGTCCTCGATCCTGACCAGGGGCTGCCCGACATCCACCTTCTCCTCGACCCTGGGCTCGAAGCCCACCATGAACTCGCTGGTGACGTCCTCGGGCTTGCCGATCTTCATCATCTCCCCCGATTCCAGCCATATGGCGCGGTCCGCCATGGTGTTGATGGCCTTGGGCCAGTGGGAGGTGACCACCATGGCCATGCCGCTCTCCTTGACCGCCTTCACCA
>DAGU01000095.1:10869-12129 GCA_002498285.1 Methanomassiliicoccus sp. UBA386
AGGAACAACAGCGGGTCGCGGGCCAGCTGGCGGGCCAGCACGCACCTCTGCTTCTCCCCTCCCGACAGGTCACGGGCGATGTGCATCACGCGGTGCTCGAGCCTGACCATCTTCAGCAGCTCGAGAGAGCGCTCCACCTTGCGCCTGTCGTCCATCTCCGGACCGAGAGCCTCGAAGATGTTCTCCAGCACCGACATGTCGCCGAAGAGGGCGAACGTTCTCTGGAGCATGATCGCTATGTGGCGGCGGACGGCGATGCGCATGGGGTCGTCCGAGTCAAGGGCCCAGAAGTCCACCTCCTTGACCTCCATCGCGGCCCCGCACTTCCCGCATTCCTTGCCCGGGAACGGAAGGTCCAGCCAGCCGCAGGCATCGCAGGAGTTGAACCGATAGATCACCGAGCCGGCGTCGGGCCGGTACTCTTCGGTTCCCCGCAACATATTGATGAGGACCGATTTGCCGGCGCCGCTCCTCCCGATGAGCCCGAGGATCTCGCCGGTATGAATGGTAGCGCTGATATCCCTGAGAACGTAGGAACCGCCAAACTTCTTGCTGACGTTGTTGACGACGATGAATGCCTCTGCGCCCTCTGCCATATGGTCCTGGTTAAGTGCTAAGCACCGTTTAAAGGCTTTGTCGAACAGGTACGGTCGTCGAGGAAGGGTTAACGATAGATGCGGTCAGAGCAGGACATCCAGTCGGGGCGCTCAGCGGTCTCAAGGCATGTCAAGGCCCTGCTTCCGAAGCATCTCCACCACCGTCTCGTACACCTTGAGATATTCCTTGGTGGGAGTGACCCTCCGAACGTTGTAGCACTCCTGGAACGTCCTGCCGGCCGGGGCTGTGAGGAACCTTCGCTCATAGCGCCGCAACAGCCGCTGGAGCATGTCATTCACTTCGCTCACGTCCATGCCGGCGGTGGCCGAGGCGACCTCGCCCAGCATCCGGGCCTCCATGCCGGTGGTGCAGTCCTCCAGCACTCCCTTGGCCGATGCGCAGCCCGACACGAGCTCCCTTCCGCTGGCGGTGTCCAGCATGGCCTGGGTGGCGATCTCTGTCAGGCACATCTCGGTGCACGGCCCCGATATCGGATAGTACTGATTGGCGATAAGGAGATCGGTGTTGTGGTCGATCGCCGCCGCCACGTGGCCGGCTATCTGGAGCGTCTCCCTGGAGGTGGTTGTGCCCCACCGTATATGGATCGGCCCGTCAAGGTGGTAACTGGCGTTGAGAAGAGTGAACGAGGCCAGCGTGGTGGCG
>DAGU01000095.1:12213-12532 GCA_002498285.1 Methanomassiliicoccus sp. UBA386
GAACGAGGCCAGCGTGGTGGCGATATCACATATGGCCGTTTCCTCGATCCCTCCGATGTAGCCTCCGAAGATCGGCATCTGCTCCACCATGATGACGTTGCCATTGTGCAGCCACCCGGCTATCATGCTGAGGGACGCGTTGTCGATCTTCAGCTCATTGAGCTGCGACACCTCGTGGCTGTCGCAGGGGCGCAGTCCGCCCTTTGAATCGCTAGCGAGACGGCCCGCCGCGGACAGCGGGGTCTCCGGACCCTATATGCCTATGTCTGGCCGTCCTGCCCGGTTGCAGGCTTCACGGATGGCCCGTATCTCGGCCAGG
>DAGU01000026.1:0-3172 GCA_002498285.1 Methanomassiliicoccus sp. UBA386
CTGACGATCCGCTCGTACACCTCGGGGGTCCGGGCGTCCTCCCCTCCGGCGTCGATGTTGGGATTATCGTTCACCTCGATGACGACGTACTCGTCGCCAACCTGCTTGATGTCCACGCCGTAGAGGCCCCGGCCGATGGCCTTGGATGCCGCCAGGCCCGCCTCCAGAAGACGCGGATCGACGCTGTCCGCGTCCACCGCCTCGATCTTTGCCCACTCGGTGTGGCCATTGTCCTGGCGCGACAGCTTCCACGAATCGCCTGGCATGATGTACTTGCACACGAAGAGCACCTCCCCGTCAAGGGTCGTTACTCTCCAGTCGAACCGGGAGGGGACGAAACGCTGGGCCACGATCTCGTCGGCCCGGCGGCAGTAGCGCCTGGCCGCATCCTGGAACTCCTGCACCGAGGAGACCTTGTCCACGTGCAGCGAGAAGGAGGTGTGCGGGGCCTTCAGGATGAGAGGGCTTCCCAATTCCTCGAAGAGGGCCTCGATGGTCCTCCGGTCGATCTCGGTCTTGCCGATGAACCGCGTCTCCGGGATCGGCACGTTGGCGCGCATAAGATGCATGTACATGTTGATCTTGTCGCAGCAGATGATGATCGAGTCGGGATCGTCTATCACCGGCATGCCGTGCAGCTCCGCCGTGCGGGAGGCGACGTAAGCGGCGTTCAGCGGGTCCGTCAGCGAGCGTATGAACAGCGCGTCGTAGGACGGGATGCGGGCGATGTCCCGGCGGAAGATGAACTCGAACTCATGCCCCAATTGATGGGCGGCCATCTTGAAGTTCGCCAGCGCGGTGAGCTCCTCCGCCCTGGACACGGTATAGCGCTCTACAAAGCAGGCTATCTTTGCCATTCGTTCGCCTTCCTGAGGAGCTTCAGCTCCCTAGAACCGAGGTCCTGCAGCTGCAGCGGCTCGATGGCGCTGAGCATCAGCCTCCCGTCCTCGATGATGCGCAGCTTGCAGAGGGGGAGATGGAAAAGGTCCCACACCTTGGCCGCCATGTCCTCGAGGTGCTCGCACGTGGTGCTGCCCATCACGCACTTGTACTCTCGCACGGCGGCGTCCTCGTCGATCCGCTGGACGCACATGGCATACTTGAAGTTCCTCGTCATCGACCGGGAGATCCTCTTCACGTGACCGGCCTTGTACACCACGCTGTGCCTTTTCATGAACGGATTGATCGGATAGACGATGCAGGGCGGATCGAAGGTGTCGTTGGTTATGTAATAATCAGGCACTGGTATGCCAGCCGCCTCGGCGCGCTGCATGCAGAGGGGGACCACATATGCGTCGAGCGCCTCCTTGACCTTCGGATACACCCTGACGCCGGAGATCTCCGCCTCAACGCTGCTATAGTGGCCCTCGCTGAGATAACGGTAATCGCCCAGGATGTTCAAGAACGCGCAGCTGTTCCCATTCGGAGACCATTTTTCCCGGGTGATCAAGCTAGGCCATCTCTTGCCGCGACGAACCGTCCGCCGGTAGATAAACATTGCTTCCTGATGCTCGGAATCGCATCTCTAGGAGCTCCCTGATGGCCGCCTGATATCGCCGAACGCGGAACGCGGCTCGCATATGTTAAATACGGAGGACCTGATTCTTGCCCAGTCAGATTCATCTTAAAAGAGGTTGCTGGGATGAGGAAATTTATCACTGAGCTCAAGGGAAAGACGGTAATGACCAACGACGGGCAGATCCTGGGAATGATCGACAACTTTCTCATAAACACTGCCAGCGGCGACATCCAGAACGTGCTGGTGATCCCTGCCCAGGAGGTCGAGACCCGCCTCTACAAGACCGACGCCCAGGGGCGCCTGGTGCTTCCGTTCAGCGAGATGAGGGCGGTTCGCGACGTCGTCGTGATGTCCGTCTCCAACGCCTGAGCGCACCGGGGGCAGGCCCCCATCACTCTTCTTTGAACTCCAGGGCCCCGGAGTTCATGCAGTACCTCAGACCGGTGGGCGGCGGACCGTCCTCGAAGACGTGCCCCAGATGACCGCCGCACCGCGCGCACGCCACGGCGTCGCGGACCACCCCGAAGCGTTTGTCCTCGACCTTCTCCACCGCCCCCTCGCATATCGGCTCGAAGAAGCTGGGCCATCCCGTGCCCGACTCGAACTTGGCATCCGAGGAGAACAGCTCACTATGGCATCCGGCGCACAGGTAGACGCCCCTGTCATGATGGTCCCAGTACTTGTTGCGAAATGGCGGCTCGGTGCCATCCTGGCGTAGTATGCGGAACTGCTCCGGGGTGAGCGCTCGCTTCCATTCCTCGTCCGAACGCTCCAGCTTCTCTCGGTCGCACGGTCGCATGTGACGTCCTAGCCATAATCCGGTTATTTAGAACTGCGCGCTCACAGGCGTTTTGCCATGTACATGCCGTCGCGGCGGTATCCCAACGATGCGTAGTAGCGGCGGACGCCGACCCCACTGGTGACGCGGATGGTTGAGCAGCCCTGCTCCCGGGCGCGCTCCTCCGCCCTGGACACGAGCTCTCGGCCGAAGCCGCGGTGCTGCCATCCCTCGCCCTCCTGGTCAAGGGGCACGATCCTGCCGAAGACCTTCAGCTCCCTGATGCTGGCCACCGGGCCGTCGCCCGTGCGCAGTCGAACGTATCCGATGAGGGCGTCCCGCTCAGGAAGCGAGACGGTGAGAAAGTGCTCCCGCCCCCCGGACGCCTCGTACGCGATCTCACCCGGCCGCGCGTCCTCCGCACGGTAGTCTTCAATGCCCATGAGGCCGACCTCATGGCATCGGATGCAGCGGCATGACGTTCCGTCCAGGCGCATGCGCTCCCTGACCAGTTCTCGCAGGTGCCCCTTGTCCACCCCGGCCTCGATGAGCGGGACCGGGATATCCCTCTGGATGCGCTGTATCCGCACGTACGGCGGAACGATGGCCTTCATCCTGGCGATGACATCCACCGCCTCATCGGTGGCGTACGGACGATACTTCCCCGACGCCCACATCTCGTGCAGCTTGGTCCCCTTCACCACCAGCGTGGGATAGATCTTCAGCATGTCCGGGCGGAACAGGGGATCGTCGAACATGCGGCGGAAGCCCTCGAGGTCCAGTTCGGGCGACGAGCCAGGCAGACCGGGCATGATGTGGTAGCACACCTTGAGCCCAGCGCGCTTGGCCACCGCGGTGGCGTCCACGATGGCCTG
>DAGU01000026.1:3465-30211 GCA_002498285.1 Methanomassiliicoccus sp. UBA386
CGGCACCGTTCATGGCGTCGAAGCACCGTTTTACGAAGCCTTCCTGGTACTCCGGCGGGCGCGACGTGAACGTGCCGCCCATGACGATCAGGTCGATCTTGCCGGCATGGTGGCCGATGGCCTCCAGCTGCTCTATCCGGCCCTTGACCTGCTCGTATGGATCGAAATCATGCGAGGCGCCGCGGCGGGCCGCCGGCTCCTTGCCCGTGTAAGACTGCGGGGAGCCATTGTCGACGCCCCCGGGACAGAAGATGCACTTGCCGTGCGGGCAGGGCGCCGGGGAGGTCATCACGGCCACGACGGCAACGCCGGACAGCGTCCGGACCGGCTTGCGCTGCAGTATGGCCTCTGCTCGCTCGAGCTCCCCGCCGCTCAGCTGCGAAAGCGTCTCCGAGTTGGGCGGCACGCCCTTCAGCCGATGCTTGCGGCACAGTTCGATCTTGGCTCGCTGGAGGTCGTCCTTGTCCCGGATGCGGCCGTCGAGCAGCCGCTCGACCAGCTCCTTATGGTAATCCTGTGCAGACACGTCATTCATCCGTAGTATACCTGGCACTCCTTGCTCTCTTCCTTGGCCTGCTGCGAGGCCATGCTGATGACGTCGATGGTAAGTACGGCATGGTAGGGTATGAAACGCAGCCTTCCTTCCGAGCCATCGGCGGTATCCAGCTTCAGGACGATGGCGAGCTCGCTTGCGAATGCCGCATAGCCCCGGAACTCTCCCGTGGAAATGATCGGCGCACCGTCCCCGTTCTTGCTCGCCACGCGGTACTTTGATCCCTTTATGACAAACTGCTCGTTCTCATTGGTCTTCATTCGGGTGCCTCCTCGATTAGCTTCTGGAAGTGGTCCACGGTCTGGCGGTAGTTCTGCATGGCCATCTCCACGTTGGCCTCGGTGAACGACCACGCCTTGCGGAGGTCGCCGTAGCGTATGCGGTAACCGCGCTTCATGACGCCGTCGCGCTCCACTTCCGCCTCCTCCAGCAGGTCGATCGCCTTAAGCTTGTTGAGATGCCGGTAGATGGTGGGCTTGGTGGTGTTGAGATAAGCGGCGAGCTCCTCCACCTGCCACGCCCGCTTGATGTTGCGCATGAAGCAATCCATGAACAGCCGGTACGGCACGCTGTCCTGGGTGTCCACCACGTTGGTCTTGGGGTTGTATCCCTTGGGCAGGTAGCCGATGTGCGTGAGGAACTGCAGCGCGATGTCGTCGACATCGCTCAGCGGGGTCAGGGGGGTGTTGCTCTCGACGTGAAGTTCGAACATTAATATCGGCAGCTGATGTTTGTAAAGGTATATACTTGTTTATCTTCATTGCCAGCTGAACGATGCCTAGACAATCGTACCATTCTTACGTGCCGCCCGCCTTTCGGTCGAGAGTGGCATGACTAATGGGAAAGCAGGGGGCTGATTTATCACTAAGAGGATAGCAATAGCCCATTTAGAGATAACTCATTTATATGGCTAGCCCGGTCAAACCGCTATCGAGGAGTCATATGGAGCGAAAGTACCTGATAGCGATGGTCGTCGTGGCGGCAGTTGTGGTGGTGGCCGCCGGAATTCTGGCCTCCGGCATCCTTACTAGCGAGAACGACCCCACGGTGATAAGACATACGGTTATCGCCCCCAAGGACCAGGAGGCGGCGATACAGAAAGGGACGGTCGACGGCGGGGTAAGCTGGGAGCCTTATGTGTCCGACTCGGTGGTCGCTGGCACTGGAACGGTGCTACTGCACTCGGGTGACTATTGGCCTAATCACCCCTGCTGCGTCATCGCCGTGGATAAGAACTGGGCTGCCAACAATCCTGATGTTGTCAAGCGTTTCTTGAAGGCCCATGTGGAGGCTACGGAGTGGATCCAGGAATCCCTGGCGCAGCCCGGCAGCGAGAACTACACCCTGCTCATGGAGATTGGGGCCAAATTCAGCTTCCGGAGCAACGAGGTGGTCGAGGAGGCCACCAAGCACATGCACATGGATTATAACATCACCGACGAGTCCAAGGCCTATCTTGCCAACTATACACAGGCGTACATCGACCTGAATCTCATCCCCCAGGACAGGCTCGGTGACATGGGCTACTCCTCCGTGGGGGACTTCGTTGACAAGTATGTCAACACTGAGTACCTCAAGGATGCCAACAGCATGCAGCCTACCGATCAGATGACCCCCGTTGACGTGGGGTATCTGGCAGGCGACCTTCACCAGTTCGCCAGGGTCGTGGCGGAGAGCACCGAGCTGCCCGGCTACGGGGGTGAGAGCATATTCGCCAAGTATGGCATCAAAACACAGACGCCCGTCGAAGGCGGATACGCCGTTGGCGGGGACGTCATGACCGCGTTCAACATGGGCCAGATAAAGATCGGCTATCTGGGGAGCCCCCCGGCTATCCTCCGCCATCTGAACAACAACATACAGACGGAGATCGTTGCCCTGGCCAACACTGAGGGGTCGGCCATCGTGGTCAATAAGGACATCAAATCCCTGGAGGATCTCGGCGGCAAGCTTATCGCCAGTCCGGGCCCGTCGTCCATCCAGTATCTGCTCCTTCTATCGGTGGCCAAGGACCAAGGTCTGAGGGTCCAGCAAGGGTGAGATGTCAAATCTTTTCCATAACTTTTTATTTATTAATCGATTCTAACGAGAGCTGGTGTGATGAATAGGAGCGAAGAAGAAAAGACCTTCAAGGACAAGTTGAGGAGAGAGGGCGTCAAGATAGCGCTAACCGCCATTTCGCTGATATCGTTCATCGCAGTCTGGTGGCTGCTTTCAATCTATCTCAACGGCCAGAACCTGAGATATCTGCCCGCTCCCGATGTGGTGTTCTCCGCGTTCATCGTATCTCTGAGCGGGGACCCGGTGACGGGGCTCCCCCTCCTGAGCCATATCCTGGCAAGCCTTAACCGGTTCGTATGGGGATTTGCTATCGCCCTGATAGTGGCAGTGCCCATCGGGCTCCTGATGGGCTCCTCCAAGTATGCCAGGTATCTGGGCATGCCAGTGACCGAGACCCTTCGGCCCATACCGCCGCTGGCGCTGGCCGGATTCTTCTTCGCGGCGTTCGGCGTGCTCTACGGCCCCATTGTGACCGTTTTATACGGCGTATTCTTCCCCGTGCTATACAACGTCATGTTCGGTGTGAGAAGCGTCGACCCCATATTGATGGACGCGGCCAGGACCCAAGGGGCGTCCAAACTGCAGATGTTCACCAAGGTCATCCTACCATTCACCATCCCCTACCTCATGACCGGCATATCCATAGGCATGGGCGTGGGATGGATGGTCATCGTGGCGGCGGAGTGGATCGCCGCTCCCGGCGGCGGGGTGGGGGCGCTCATCAATCAGTGCTATTCGGTCGGCATATACGATTACATGTTCGTCGGCATAATCGCCATAGCCATCCTGGGCATTCTGACCACTTCGGTCAGCCGCCTGCTTGAGGACAAGGTGGCGCAAAGGATGGGGATGAAATGAGCATACTGTCCTTCAAGAACGTCGGCAAGGTTTTCTCCAAGAACGGCGAAGAACTGGTGGCCATCCACGACTTCGACCTGGAGGTCGATGAGGGAGAGTTCGTCTGCATATTGGGCCCCTCAGGCTGCGGAAAGACCACCCTCCTGAGGATGGTTGCCGGGCTGGAGAGCATATCGCAGGGGAGCATCGAACTGAACGGAAAGGCCATCACCGGACCGGGTTCCGACCGAGGCATGGTCTTCCAGGACTTCGGGCTGTTTCCCTGGCGCAACGTCATGAAGAATGTCGAGTTCGGCCTGGAGGTCAAGAACATCCCGACGGCGAAAAGGGTGGAGATTGCGCAGAGGTATGTGGAACTGGTAGGCCTGAAGGGCTTTGAGAGGTCCCACCCCAAGGAGCTGTCCGGCGGCATGAAGCAGAGAGTGGGAATCGCCCGAGCGCTGGCCAACGATCCGGCGGTGCTGCTGATGGATGAGCCGTTCGGAGCCTTGGACGCTCAGACCAGGAACCAGATGCAGACGGAGCTCCTCCGGATATGGAAGGAGACGAAGAAGACCGTTCTATTCGTGACCCACTCCGTGGACGAGGCGGTCTTCCTGGCCGACCGCATAGTGGTCATGACCGCCCGCCCTGGCTCTATAAAGGACCTATGGGATATCGACCTCCCTAGGCCCCGCGATCGCGCCTCCAGTAAGTTCATCGCCCTGCGCAAGGAGATCCTGGATGAGCTGGAAGTGCAGAAGACTGGCACTTAGGCGCTCTTCTCGGCGGCCCGGGCGATGGCCCTCACCACGCTCTCCTGCGGAATGACTATAGAGACTGGAATGGTGAGGATCTTCTCCACAGTGGGCGCCACGATGGGAGCGCAGACGAGGGCTATGGCGCCGTCCCTCTCCGCATGCACGGCGGCCACGATGGCATCCTCGATGCTGGCTGCTGGGTACTCCTTTATGCGGACGTCCCGGCCGTTCACGCGGACGATCCTTTCCTCGATCTTGCTGAGGACCACGCGGTGGCCGATCACGGCGATGAAATTGCCTCCGGGATTGTTCTCCAGCTTCCTCACCGCCCTGATTATGTCCCTGACGGTGCGCAGGTTCGGCTCCCTTCGTTCCTGCATGATCTTATATATGGTGCTGGGTGACAGCCCGGTGGAGGTGCAGAACTCGTGCACTGTCATCTTGAGATCTTCGTCCAGCACCTCACGGAGGGCTTCCCTGAAGCCCCCCTCGTCGCGCAGGATGCCAGCCACCAGCTTGTTCTCCAGGGCCATCAGCTCTTCCCCTGGCGCACCGCCTTGGCAGCATTATCTCCGGCCACCGCGCCCTGTCCCACCGCGCGGGCCAGCTGCCACGGCATGCCGGTGACGTCCCCGCAGGCGTACACCATCTCCATCTCAGTGCGGCAGTCCTCGTCCACCGAGATCTTGCCGGACGGGTCGGGAAGGATGCCGAGCTCCAGCGCCAGTTCCATGGAGCCCTTGGCGCCAAGGGCGATGAACACCCCTTGGACGTCCAGGCGCCGGCCATCCTTCAGGTCCAGCGCCGTTACTGAGGCCTCGCCGAGGATCTTTGCCGGATCGCCAGGGACCATCTCGATCTTGGTGCTGGCGGCCCTCTCCAGCATCTGGGGGGAGACCTTCAGCCCACGGTGTATCCAGTATACGTGGGAGGCATACTCGCTCAGAAGTATGGCGGACTCCGCGGCCTCCGATTCCTCGCCGATGACCGCCACGGCGCGGCCGCGGAAGAAGCCGCCGTCGCAGGAGGCGCAGTAGCTGACCCCCCTTCCCAAGAACTCCTTCTCTCCCGGCACGTTCAGCTTGACCCGTCGGATCCCCATGGCCAGGACGACCGCTCTAGCCTGGACCTCCAGGTCGGTCTCGGTGACGATCCTGAAAGCATCGCCGTCCTTGACGAGCTTTATCACGTCCTCTTCGACGATGGAAGCTCCGAAGCGCTGCGCCTGCTCCCGCCCGATGCGAAGAAGGTCCTCCCCTTTCGCCGAGGTTATACCGAAGTAGTTCTCCACCTCGGCCTTGTTCAATGCAGAGCTGGCGCTCTTGCCCAGCGCCACCACCTTGACCTTCTTCCTGGCGGCATGAATAGCTGCCTGCAGTCCCGCGGGGCCCAGGCCTATGATCGCTACGTCCGCATCCATGTTCATCGATTATGGATGCGGCTACGGCGATTTGTACTTTAGGGACCGGCGAAACCTCTGGAGGACAACATCGCCAGCATAAGAAGAAGTGAGAAGGGGTTTGGGCGGCCCGATCTGGACGTTCAGAGCATGGCCTGCAGACGGCGGGCCAGGTCTTCCTTGGGGCGCGCTCCCACCCACCGGTCGGCCAGTTCGCCATCCTTGAACACCAAGAGGGTAGGGATGGCCTCGATGGTGTAGCGCATGGCGGTCTTCTGGTTCTCATCGGTGTTAAGCTTGGCGAAGGCCACCTTGCCCTGCATGTCCTTGGCGAGAGCATCGATGACAGGGGCCAGCATGCGGCATGGTCCACACCAGGGCGCCCAGCAGTCGACCAGTACCGTCTCATAGCGCTTGATGAAATCATTGATGTTGCCATCATTCACGTTGACCGGCTCGGACGGCCAGTCGGCACCGGAGCTGGCGGCGATCTCCTGCCTCTTCCTCTCCCTGATCTGTTCAAGCTCGTCCATGTAATCATCCTCTCGGTTGTGCATAATCAATGCAAAACCGTATTATCCATTCCCGCATAAATAGATTGCCGCCAATAGATTCAGTCTTCGGCCCCGAATGCCGCAGAGCCCCCGCTTACGACGATTCGATTTCTGGAAGAGAGCTCCCTCCAGCCCCGTCAGGCCAAGTTTCCACAATAATGTTTAAAATATGCAAGCCGATACCAAGGCCGGGATGAACTCATGCTAGAGGAAGCCTCCGAACTGATTGGATTACAGGTCTACACGCCCAGCGGGATTTTCTTGGGGAACGTCAACAACCTCGTCATCGACTTGGACAACAAGCGCGTGGACGGCCTGTTCATCGGGGAGACCAACCCCCTGCTGGTGGAGGAGTCCAAGGCTGTGAACCTGCCGTTCCGTTGGATAGGCGCTGTGGGCGACGTCATTCTGCTGAAGTACTTCCCCAAGCGGGTCACCACCAAGAAGCCGGTTAAGATCTAAGAGTGTCCTTGATCGGAGAGATATGATCGGCGAGGGCGTATATATCGACCCGGCCGCAGTGGTCATAGGACGGGTCACGCTGAAAGATGGTTCCAGCGTATGGCCCTGCGCGGTCTTGCGCGGCGACGAGAACGACATCGTGGTGGGAGAGGGCAGCAATGTCCAGGACCATGCTGTCATTCACGTTAACGGCGAACACCCCACCGTGATCGGCAAGGACGTGACGATAGGCCACGGCGCCATAATCAATGGGGCCATCATCGGCGACCGCTGCCTCATAGGGATGAACAGTACCATCGTGGAGGGCGCCGTCATCGGCGAAGGATGCATCGTCGGAGCGGGCGCGGTCATCACGGGAAAGATGAGGATCCCACCCCGCTCGCTGGTGGTGGGGATCCCGGCCAAGGTGGTCAGGAGCGACGATCCCTCGCTGGAGACCAGGGCCCTGGACAACGCCCGGGACTATCACCACCTCCGGGACGAATACCTGGCTGGTAAGTACAAGAGACTGGTCGCTCCGAGCGAGTGAACGTCACAAGTATTCGGAGCACGGGCCCCGGCCCTTGAGGTCGATTCCGGGCGCCATCTCGTCTATGTCCACGCCGCACGCCTCAGACAGGGCGCGATGCATCTCCAGCATTCTTCTCCCCTGCTCTTCCAGACCTTTTCGGACGAAGTCCTGGTAGGCCTCGCGAGAGGTTATCACCTTATCATCGTCGACCAGGTTGTCGGCGTGGCAGACGATCTTTTCCTCCATGGTAGAGGGCACGTAATCGAGCGGAGGCAGTCCGAGCGCTATGGCGTTCTCGGGCGTTATGCCGGCTCCAACATGCTTCTGTATGATCAGCACCAGCTCTTCCGGCAGGTCGAGCTCCCGCGCCCTCTCGGCGCCCTCGACGCCGTGACGTATGCCATGCGTTCGTCCCCTTCCAAGGTCGTGCAGCAGGGCACCGGCCTGCACGAGGGGAAGGTCGGCTCCGCACCGCATGGCGATGGCCTCCGCCACCCTCATCACCATGCAGACATGGCCCATCACATTAGGGTGCACCCCTTCGTCGGTGAGGATGCGTATGCACTCGTCCTCACTCGGGATCGTTGACAACCCTCTTCCCCCGCTCACAGGGCAGGACCTTCATGTGCCCGCCCATATCGCGGCGGAGCCCCTCGCCCTGGAAGAAGCGGTCCAGGAACACCGCCAGGGCGGCCACCTCGGAATGCGGCTGGTTGCCCACGCCCACGTTGAACGTCGCCCATTGGTATACTTCGGGCGGCACCTTCTCGGCTCCCACCACGATCAGCATCCTCTCGGTCGCTTTGCTCTTCACCTGAGGCATGGCATCGTCAACATGGGTGCCGTACATGGTCAGGTGCACCGAGGTCCCCTCGAACTCCTTGAGGAACGGCTTCCACTTCACCCCGGTGGATATGCTAAAGTCTCCACCGAAGCGCTTCACCACCGACCTTACACTTCTCTCCAGCTCCTCATCCTTGGTCGAGACGTAGATGCCCTTGGCCCCGAACGCGCGCGCCGTGAGAGCGACGTGGGTGGTCACCCTCTTGTCCCTTTCAGGCCGATGGCCGAGCCTTAGGATGTAAACCTCGGGCATTAGAGAACATTACTCCTTGAGCCTCTCGATGCGATGCCCGCGATAGTCCAGCCTTACCGAGCGCTTCACCAGGCTGCGAAGCATGGTGGACGTTATGTCCAGATTCTCGGCGATATCCCCGGCGAAGCGGCCGTCCTTTCCGACCTCCTCATATATCCGCTTCTCCACTTCATCGAAGTCCTCTTCAGACATCATCGCGGCGGCGAGGACGTCGGAGATCTCGTAAACAGGCCATGAAGCATTGATGTGGAATGAGGTGTAGTAAGTGTGATAGGCCTTCTCAGGAAAAGACCCGCTGGTGCTCTGCCAACGAGTCTCCACCAGCTTCATCTTCTCGAAGAATTTCAGGGCTTCGGCTCCTTCCGGACCGAACTTGGCCTCCACATCCTTGACGGTGCGCCATTCCAGCGTCACCTCCTTGAGGACCTCCCTCTTGACGGCGGTATCAACGGCTCGCAACATCGGTACCAATTCCGATGGCTCGTTGATGACCTTGATTCTATTCATAGCCCACCTAATTGGATTGGTAGAATATAAAGGACTACCGCAGACCATCAGTTAGCCATGTTCAGGAAGGATAAACAGAACCTCAACCCTTATAAATGCCCTTCAGGATACAGGGCCCCATGGGTCTTTGGCAGTCCATCGTTGGTAGGAAGAAGAACAAGATAGTTTATCAGTGCGCCTACAACGGCAAGGTCTACGATACCGAGGAGGAGGCCCTGCAGAAGTGCTTCGGACCCTACCAAGCGTTCGAGACCAAGGTCGGAAGGTTCCCCGAGAACGGCTTCTGGGGAACCGTCGTCTGGTGGGACGAGAAGGACAAGAAGAAGGAGAAGGCGTAAGCCCCCCTTCTTCGGTCTAGCAGTTTTCGCCACGCGCTCGCTTAGCGTCCATGCCATGCCCATTTCAAGGTGTTCTCATAATAGCATGACCGCCGCCATGCCCAGCAGGGGCGCGACCACCATGAGGAAATCATCATCCACCATCTGGCATCGGAGCGCCTCCACGCCCACCGCCAGAGGGGATGCGAGCGTGGCCGCCAGCAGCGGCCTGAGCGATGGCCCATAGAACAACAGCAGTATCGACAAGGTCAGAAGGAAATGCGCCAGCAATGGCATCCACGGATACCATGGGGTTGGACGCAGCCTGGAGATCAGGGGGTCGATGAACGCCATGCCGATGATCGCCGGCGCTGCCAGCGACAAGGGGAAGAACAGCATGGCGAATGCCATGCCGATGGCCGCCCACGCCCCGGCGGAGATCCGCTTGACCTCGTAGCCTCGCAGACCGGGAACCCGGAATCCCAGGTACAGGCGGAGCGCCTCCGCGGCCAGAACGATGAGCAATATGGCCACCAGGCCGATCTCCCGCGACGGCCCATCGCTCCACAGCGGCGACGGGAGTAGATAATATACTAAGTACAGCGGGGCGGAGAGGTGGACGATCCTCCGGAGCACGGCCTCCCGGCCCATGGTCCAGAAAGCTTCGTGCGTCAATTAAATCCCGTGCCTGACCACTTGGCATCGATGCCGCGGTAGAACAGCATGGCAGCGAACAGCAGCATCACCAGCACCGCCACGATGCCTGCGGCGGCGAAACCCGCGTGTCCGAACGAGAACGAGATGATGGTCAGTGCGAGATTGGGAAGGATCGAGACCACCATGAACTTGCTGAGCACCGATGGATCGAACAGCGAGGAGCTGGGCCGCAGGCCTGTGAGGTAAGCAGTGGCGATGACCATGTAGATCGACATTACGTACAGCACGGGAAGCGCCAGCCACAACATGCTGGTCTCGTCGTTCAATAGAGCTATGCCCAGTACGAAGGCGGTGGATATCCCCATGGTGAGGAGGAGGAACATGAACAGCTTGGTGCGTATCAGCCTCGGCACGGCGACGGGGAGCGTCCCGTAGAAGTCGTGGACGTCCACATCGGTGAGGTTGGTGTACAGCATCACGCTGAAGAAGCCCACCATGGCCGCGTAGAACACCGTGTTGAAACCGACCGGCACGTCCAGGCCGTTGTTCACATACCAGGTGGTGAAGCTGAGCACGGTCAGGGGGATCACGAACGACAGCGCCATTCGACCCACCGCGCCGCTCCGGCGGAGGTCCACCAGCTCCTTCGCCAGGTACGGCCGGAAGGCGCCGAATGAGGCCAGGCGGTCGTAGTAGCGGATGAACAGCCGCCCGTGACGGGCTGGCCGGCCCTGATAGCTGTCCGGGACCATTATGATGGCCGCCGAAACGAGGATGAGGACCAGAACGACCGAGGCGACGATGAGGAGCGATGCCGCGAACGCGTCCGCGCCGAGGGGCGGCGATCTGAGCTGGTAGCCCATCGACGGCAGCAGCCATTCGATGCCGTAGAGTCCCAGGACGCCGTATCCGAGCAGCGCCGCCATGATCGCCGCGATGAGCGCACCGAAGGCGGCCCTGGAGCGAGTTCCCGCCACCGACACGGCGAAGCTCAGCGACATGCCGTGCAGGAACGATAGAGCGAGAGCAAGGGAGGCCGACAGCACCGAGAGGACGGAGAATGACGTGAACGGTACGGACGCCAGAACACCCAGCAGGGCGGGGACGATGAGCAGGGCGAAGTAGAAGATGGCGTCGCACACGAAGAAGCGGAGGAAGGTGGAACGGTAGGAAAGAGGGAGAAGGGAGGGCATGGCAAGGATGGAGTTCATGCTGCCCTGACGCCTCTCGACGATCATCCTTCCTATGAATCCCATCGCCCCCACGCTGACGCCGTACAGGAACACGACGGCGTTGACGTTGAACAGCAGCTCCTCCAAGCCCATGGCGCCCGTCAGCGGGTCCAATGCGAGCGCCGTTAGCAAAGCGACGGCGAACGCGAAGGCCGGGAGCGAGAGTAGCATGCGCCTCGAGGAATAGGAGGCGTGCATGCGGTACTCCTCGCGCAGCATGGCCCTAAGGATGAACATCTTCCCCCACCAGCCGCAGGAACAGGGTCTCGAGGTCCTCCCGGGCGGTCAGCTGAGCAACGCTCCCTGATGCTACGATCCGCCCTTGGTTCAGGACGATCATCTCCTGGCACAGCTTCTGCGCCGTCTCCAGTATATGGGAGCACATGAAGATCGTGCGCCCCTCCTTTCGCAGCCGAAGCAGATACTCGCGCAACCTGTGCTGATAAACGGGGTCGAGGTTGACGAACGGCTCATCGAGAAAGAGTATGGGGGGTTCATGCAAAAAGGCCGAGGACAGCATGACCTTCTGCCTCGTTCCCCGGGACAGGTCCCTGCACAGCACGTCCTGCGACGCCTCCAGGTCGAAAAAGTCGATCCAGCCGTGTATGCGCTCCTCAAGGTCGTCGACCTTTCGCACACGGCCGACGAACGCCAGGTACTCGTAGGCGGTGAGGTACGAGGGCGGGGACTCCGCCTCGGGGACGATGCCGACCTTCTCGCGCACGGCCATGCCGTTCCCCTTGATGTCGATGCCGGCCACCGACGCCTCCCCGGAGGTGGGCGTCAACTGTCCAGTCAGTATCCTCAGGAGGGTGCTCTTGCCCGCGCCATTGGGGCCGAAGCACCCGAAGAACGTGCCCTCTCCCACCTCGAAGCTTATGCGGTCGAGAGCCAGCGTGTCGCCGAACGACCTGCTCATCTGCCTTACGAGGATGGAGGGCATGCTACAGCATCCTGCTCTGTTTATTTATCTCCTGCCGGCCGGCTGCCAGAGAATCATCTTAAATAACACTAGCTCCAAGATTTTTACTCATGACGAGCGATACACCGCCCCCCGGCGACCGGCCCTTTGAGGAGCCTGCCTACGTGCCCCCGGCACCGACCCCTTACACCTATCCACCGCCCCAGCGCCAGCGGCCCTTCGGCGTCACGCTCCTGGCCATCCTGGATGTCCTAGCCGGCATATTTTTTTTGCTGGCAGCCGTTGGATCGCTCCTGCTGTCCGCCGTGATCGACGTCCAGGAGTGGATCGATCAGCTGGGGCCTGACTTCCCGCAGGGGCTCATCGAGGCCATACCCTTCTTCTTCGGTATCATGGGCATCGTGTTCCTGATATGGGCCATCCTGTGGTTCCTGATCGCCTATGGCTACATGAAGGGGAGAGGATGGTCCTGGACGCTGAGCGTGGTCCTGCTGGTCCTCTCCATACTGTTCAGCGTGATCGGCTCCGTCAGCACCGGCTTCAGCGCCTCAGGGCTGATAGGATTGCTCGTGGGCATTGCCGTACCGGCAATCGTCCTGGTCTACCTGTTCCAGCCAAACGTGAAGGCATGGTTCGGCAAGGCCTGAAACCCCTTCCAAACCTTTCCATAGATGGAGAAGAGACCAGATAGGTGATGCGATGACCACTTACTCTGCGCCCACGACCCAAACAAGTGCTCGACCGACTGGCGTGACCATCCTGTCGATCCTGTTCGCCCTCGAGTCCCTGCTCTTCATCGTCGGAGGCGTCGGCGCTCTGGGGATAGGGGCCCTGCTTGGACCTATCGGCGCAGGGCTCGGCATCATTGTTGGCGGCTTCATGATATTGCTTGGCCTGATCGGACTGCTAGTTACCTGGGGGCTATGGACCGGCCGGGGATGGGCCAGGGCCATAGCGATCATTCTGGCCATTCTCGGACTGCTATTCACAGCACTGGGCGCCATCGGCCTGGAGCCCATGTCGATCATCGGGCTGCTGATCAATATCGTCATCCTGTGGTACTTGTTCCGGCCCCATGTGAAGGCGTACTACGCCTGAGCCACCCCAGAACAACTCAAATATCTGGATGCCGCTTCATCCACTGTTGACAGAGTACTACCCCCCTCAGCCATATCCCGTGCCGCCCGTCAGGCAGAGGCCCACCGGCGTCACCCTGCTTGCCATACTCAACATACTGATAGGAGTCCTCATGCTGCTGGGCGCCCTGGCCCTGTTCCTGGCCATGTCCATGGCGGGCGATCCGGCCTTCCAGGAGGCGCTGGCCACCAGCGATGTCCCGGAGTGGTTCATGGACCAGCTCTCCCTGATCCTGGGGATGATGGGGATACTGCTCTCGATCTTCGGCGTGCTTGCCCTGGTGGTCTCCTATGGCTTCCTCAACGGCAAGGGCTGGTCGTGGTACCTCGCGGTGATCTATGGATTCCTGACCATCGGGATGACGGTGATCTCCACCGTCCTCGCCGGAGGGCTGATCGACTTCCTCACGCTGGGCATCAGCATCATCATTCCAGTGCTGATCATGGTGTATCTGTTCCAGCCAAACGTGAAGGCTTGGTTCTTGGTGTGAGGCGGACGCCGCCATGTCATCCCATCTAAGCGTTCAGCGCAGCCTCGACCGCAAGGAGGTCGCGGAGGTCATGGCGCTGCGGGAAGAATGCCCGGAAGGGGACCGTCTGGAACTGAACCATCACGCCATGTCCTGCCCGAGGGATGGCGACAAACATTTCCTGTGGCGGCAGGATGGCGTCCTGGTCGGCTATGCAGGCACGGTCCATCATTGCTCCGAGGAGAACGAGATGGCGGGCATGGTGCATCCTTCGCATAGGCGCAGGGGCATATCCACCGCCCTGCTGGAAAGGGCCGTGGCGGCGTCCCGGGAGGGGGGCTTCTCCCGCATGCTGCTGGTGACCGAGAGGGGCTCGGAGAGCGGACAGGCGTTCGCTCAGAAACACGGACAGCGGCGCTTCACCGAACACCTTCTCGTACTGGACGCGCCATCGTTCCGTCCGTGTCACCGAACGGTCGAGATGGCCGAACTGGCCAGCAGTGACATCGCTGAGATCAATGACATCATGATGCAGAGCTTCGGCGAGTTTATCGAGAAGCCCTGGGCCCGCCGGTTCGTAGGTCGCCTGGACGGCAGGGCGGTGGGCATGATGGACGTTTCGCTGGAGGGTGGGGATGCCAACCTTTCCGGCTTCGCCGTGCTTCCGCCGGAGCGGGGGAAGGGATACGGCAGGCAGATCCTCAGCGCCATGATCTCCCTTCTACTGGAGGAGGCCGAAAGCATATCCATCGAGGTGGAGACCACCAACCAGAGAACTCTGGACCTTTACCTGTCATCCGGGTTCCGGCAGGTTGCCAGCTATGACTATTTCGAGATCTCGCTATGAGCCATTGAGGCCCGTGCGAGCCTAGTCGCACCCGCACTGGCGGGGAGCGTTCCTTCCAGAGCATTGGCCGCAAACGATCTCTTTGCTGGAACCAGCCGTCCAGTCGATGCAGCTGGAACACACCTCGCCACCGCATCTGTCGCACATACGATAACCCTTGGGAAGGGAGCCCGTGTCCTCGGCCGTGGTCCTCCTGCCGCAGTTCGCACATATGGTGGTTTTCTGCATGAGCGGAGAAATGCCAAGCCCGATATATCCACCCTTTCCCTAATTTGAGAGCGCTGATCGTTCCGAGGCCGCGCTGGCGGCGAGATATTCATTTATATGCCCCCACAGCAATCGAGGACCCAGCGAGATGGGAGAATGAAGGGTACCAGCGTCCTGACGCGTAAGATCGAGAACGAGGTCGAGCTGCTCCAGCGGCACGTGCAGATGCTGAAGGCCATCAGGGAGAACGAGCCCATAGGCATCATCCGTCTCTCCGAACTGCTGGACCATCCTCAGCACAAGGTACGCTATTCCATGCGCATCCTAGAGCAGGAGGGGCTCATACAGCCGTCCCCCGAGGGCGCGGTGACGACCGAGGAGCTCAGGTCGTTCATGGAAGACCTCAGGGAGGTCCTTGACTACATGGAGAGGACGGTCAAGGAGCTCAAGAAGGAGCTCGACTAGGCGATGTCTCGGCCATAGGCGCGCCCAATGGCATGGCCGGCGGTGGATAGCAAACGCAAATGCTTAATATGTGGGGATTATTGTGGTCTCCTGCGCTAAGCCGTCGTAGCTCAGCTGGTAGAGCGTGTGACTGTTAATCCCTTAACCGGGAACGGTCATCACAAGGTCAACGGTTCGAGCCCGTTCGACGGCGCCATCCCTTTTCTCTCATCATTCTACGCCTTCATCACCGATCGATCATGCATGTGACCGTGTTGAGGGCATCCAGTTTGGCCACGTCGCCGAAGTACAGCTCGAAGTCGAAGATGTTGAAGTTCTCCCGCAGGTGATCTCGCGTCGAGGCCTTCGGTATCACCGTCAGGCCCTTCTGCAGGGCCCACCTCAGCAGGACCTGCGCCGGGCTGCGCTCATAGGCATTGGCGATCTGCAGGATCTCCCTCTCCTGGAGGCAGTTGCCGCGCGTAAGTGGGCTGTACGCTTCCAGATGGATGCGCTTGCCTGCGCAGTATCGAGCCATCTCCGCATCGTACACGAATGGGTTGATCTCGATCTGGTTGACCGCCGGCACCGACGCTCCAGACAGCAGCAGTTCGTCCATCATGTCCGAGGTGAAGTTGCTGACCCCAATGGAGCGGACCAGCCCCCGGGACCGCAGCCCTTCCATCGTCTTCCAGGTCTCGATGTTCTTGCCGACCGATGGCCAGTGTATGAGATATAGATCGATCTGATCGATCCCAAGGCGGGCCAGGCTGCCCTTACATGCTTTGATCGTGCTCTCGTAGCCCATGTCAGCGCTCGCCACCTTGGTGGTTAGGAACACCTCGTCGCGGTCGATCCCGCTGTCCCTCACCGCCCGACCGATCTCCTTCTCATTATGGTACATCGTCGCGGTGTCGATCAGGCGGTAGCCTATGTTCAGCGCTTCCCTGACGGCGCGGTAGCAGGTCTCGCCCTCGAGGCCCCATGTTCCCAGCCCGATCAGGGGCATTCTGTTCCCGTCGTTCAGCGCGGCCCTTGCGTCAGGTGATGGTTTCACAGCAGCGTCGTTCATGAGGTTCTCCTAGTCCAACAGGACCACTCCGTTCCATACCGGGCGGTCCTTGGCCGGTATGTCGAACGGCAGCCCGGCATTGCGGGCGGTCTGATACACGTCGATGCCCATGGCCTCCATGGATGGCCTCGAGCGGAAGGGATGGCGGCATCTCTCCCCTGAACCCTGTCCGACGCACTCGTCGCACAGGCGGCAGGGGCCGCCGGTCAACGCGGCGGCGAACCGATATCCGAGACCCAAGGCGTCGGACTCCAGGCGGCACAGCAGATCCTGGAACTGCCGTTCGCTACGGGCCATGCGTTCGTGGTACTCGCCGCTGTCGTAGATGTCCTCGATGGAGTTGCCCTCGAACGCCTTCATGAAATCGGCGTCGATGGGGATGGGGCACTGCACCAGTATGGCGTCGGTATACAGCCCCAGCACGGCAGAGAAGGCCCCCATGTCCATGACGTTGGGCGGGCACATCAGGTTGCGACCATAGTTGGCGCACTGCGGCACCATGCATTTCAGCCGCACCCTGGGGTCCAGGACGATGTCCCGGGCGTTCATGGAGACCGCGGCGGAGGCACCATAGGATAGAGCGTTCTCACAGAGCCTATCGAGATCGGCGGCGGATCGCATGATAAGGAAATGCTCAGGACGGTATTTGGTTAGCGCGGTCAACATTTCGTGTGAGCGAGAGGTTGCCGTCCCGGGTCGCGGGGACGGAGGATAGGGCTCCCGCATCAGATGGGGCAGGCCCCGCCATGCTTCTCATGGTACTTCTGGTGGTACTCCTCGGCCCGCCAGAACGGTGCCGCGGGAGCGATCTCGGTGACGATGGGGCGCGAAAATCGTCCGCTCTTCGATAGCCGGCCCTTCACGATCTCGGCGGCCCGCTTCTGCTCCTCATCGTAATAGAAAATGACCGAGCGGTACTGAATACCCACGTCAAGGCCCTGCCTGTTCGGCGTGGTGGGGTCGTGCATGTTCCAGAACGCCTCCAGCAGCTCCTCGTAGCTTACCTGCTCCGGATCGTACCGCAGGTCCACGACCTCAGCGTGGCCAGTGCGGTTGGTGCACACCTGCTCATAGGTGGGATTCTCGGTCCTGCCGCCCATATACCCAACCTGGGTGCACACCACCCCCTTTATGCGGTCGAACGACGCCTGCACTCCCCAGAAGCATCCTGCTCCGAATGTCGCCCTCTTGGCCATTGCGCTCATGTTCCACCTCATTCCTCGCAGGGAGGCGGGAATACTTATCCTTGTCCGAAGTGACGTTCCTCCGATGACATCGTTGAGAGGGCGGCGTCCAGCTCATCAGCACGCCGGGAGCCGAGCAGCAATCGGTCGCCATTGGCGAAGGTGAGCCGCACCCCTCGGTCGCCGGACACTATGTACGCCTTGCCCCTGCCGCCATATCGGATGCCCATCCCTCCAAAATCGTGCAGGGCTCTGTAAGCGACGATCTCGTGTCCGAGCAATTCGTTCCGGCCGATGGTGCGGTATTTAAGGTGGAAGGGGAAGAAGCGCACCATGAAGCGGTCGCGCTTGACCATCACGCTCAGGTTGGCGGAGAGGAGGAACAGCGGGAACAGGACGCCAAAGACGATGAGGATGGCGATGAGTAGCTCATCGGATGCGGGATTGTCGCCCCAGGGGACGCCCATAACGATCTGCTGGACGAACGCCCATATCATGAGCGCCTCAAACCCTACAATAAGCAGTAGGAACCACCATCGCCGGAAGTACTGCCGTTCGGTGAAAAGAAGACCGTTCCTCATCCCGTCCGACATGGCAATCGCGCGCCGCTGTTGATAACATGTGCAAACGAGGCGCAGAAAAGAAAGGGTTTATATTGAATCCCTCGATTAACCTCACTTCACAACAAGGGCCCGTAGCTTAGTCTGGTGGAGCGTCAGGCTCATAGGGACCCCTGAGGTCCTGAGACACCCGATGGTCGCCGGTTCAAATCCGGTCGGGCCCACCATCACTTTCATTCAGTCGCCTCGTTCTTGTTTTCAGCAAGTGAAGGTCGTAATTTTGAAGGCGGCAACCGTTCTCGTTCCCGCTCCATTGTGACGGAAGAGGGGCATGCGGAGGTCCAGGCGGCACCACGACCGAAAGGCATGAGCGAACGGGGGGGCTGGCCCTAAAGAGCGCGGCCACGCTCCTGACGATGGTGGTCATGGCGACCCCCTTGACCATGCGCCCCGTATGCCGAGACAAAGCATGCTGCGCCGGAGCACTGCAATGGCTTGAGAGGTCTTGATCAGTCCCGGGCCCCTCTGCGGCCCGAGGAGGCGTGCGGACGCCCCTTTCCGGCCTGGCGGCCCTGCTTTGCCGGTCCGCGCTTGCGAGGCTGGGTCTCATTGCCTCTTGCGGGACCGCCCCCGCCCGTCCGGGGCGGGCGCGACGCCTCCCTTCGCGCATACTGGGCCGGCCTCCTGACCTCCGGTTCAGGCTTGCGCACGATCTCCAGCTCCATCGTCTCGATGGGCTTGCCGGTCCGTTTCTCGAAGTCCCTGATTAGCGGCAGCTCATCGGGCATGAAGAACGATATCGCGGTGCCTTCCGCCCCCGCTCTGCCAGTGCGTCCGATGCGGTGGATGTAGGTGTCGGGGTCGTTCGGAACGTCGAAGTTGACCACGAGGTCCACGTTCTCGATGTCCAGGCCCCGGGCGGCCACGTCGGTCGCCACCAGAACACGGATGGAGCCTTCCTTGAAGCCCCTCAGGACCCTCTCCCTCTTGTTCTGAGCCACGTTCCCATGTATCGTTCCGGCCAGGTAGCCATGGGCCGCCAGCCTCTTCGCCAGGCGGTCGGCCCGGTACTTGGCATTGCAGAACACTATGGCCTTGGGCTGGCCCTTGTCAAGGATGGTGGTAAGCGCATCGTTCTTGACGCCCTTCTCGGCGATGACGAGGCACTGCCTCGTCAGGTCCAGGACCGGTTCGTCCCGCGAGACCAGGATCTCCTGGGGATCGACCATCTGCGCCATGGCCAGCTTCCTGATGTCTGAGGACATCGTAGCGGAGAACAGCATGGTCTGGCGTCTCTTGGGCACCCGGGAGAGGATGTAGTTCAGGTCCCGCGCAAAGCCCATGTCCAGCATGCGGTCGGCCTCGTCGAGCACCACGATCGATATCCTGGAGAGGTCCAGGTCCTTGCGGTCCAGGAGGTCCCTGGTGCGACCAGGGGTGGCCACCACCATGTCCACGCCCTTCCTCAGCTTGGTGGCCTGGGCCTCGATGCCCACCCCGCCGTAGATGGGGACGCACCTATGGCCCGTGAAGGCGGACAGCCGGTCCAGCTCCTCGGACACCTGGATGGCCAGCTCCCTGGTGGGAACGAGCACCAGCGTAGATGGCAACCTCGCCCCGGCTTTGGTCCTGCCCAGGACGATCGAGCCGTACGTTCCTGTCTTCCCGGTCCCGGTCTGCGCCTGGGCGAACAGGTCGCCGCCCTTGAGGCCTTCCGGTATCACTGCCGCCTGCACGGGCGTGGGCTCTACCCACCCCATGTCGTCCATTGCCCTGATGATCTCCCTGGAGATCTGTAGATCGGTGAATGTCGTCATATTATCTGCTCGATGAAAATGAAAACGAACTGCAAAGAATACAGAAGGTTTTGATTTCGAATGGTCGTGGCTGTCCGGCTATTTAAACATGCTTCCTGACATACTTCGATCGAACCAGATAGCATTTCCTCCCAGGTGAGAAGATATTAATTCTCGGGACGACATTACATTCTTGGATAATAGAATGGAGAAGCGGAGCAGATCGGCGGCATCCTGGATAATCGTGGGCGTGTCAGTACTGACCCTTGTTCTGGTCTTTCTGCTGTTCCCGTCAGTACCGTATTCCGTGCATCCATTCCTGAGCATTATCGCCATCGCTTCCACGATCGCCTTCATTGCCGGAGTCATCGGCATCTTCCATTACTCTAGGTCCGGTTGGAGCGTGGAAGGCTCCACGCTGGAGTGGATGATCGCTACCATCATATCTCCTGTCCTGACCCTGTTCCTGTACCTCTTCGGAAGAGATGGTTCGGGCATGATCGACGAGGATATTCACCGCCGACCGGGCGATCGATGAATCCTCATCCATGCGACATTTGTCGGGTCCAGGGCCGCTCGCGCCGTTCTACTGGATCGATTAGAACCAGATGAACTTCACGACCAGGAGCAGGAGTAGCAGCCATACGACGATTATAGGCAGCGCATAGATCCATCTTTTCGGCCTGCCGATCAGCCATAGGTCCTCAGCCTCGCGTCTGCACTGCTCGAAGACCTCAAACGGGACCAGCTTGACGGTCAGCGCCACCAGCGCGGGCAGTACGATGAGATCGTCTAGGTAGCCAAGCACTGGAATGAAGTCGGGGATAAGGTCGATGGGGGACAGGGCATAGGCCACGGTTACGCCGGCAGTCATCTTGGCCAAGGTGGGCGTTTCCTTCTTCCTAAGGGCGATGAATACGGCGGGAATGTCTGTCTTCAATCGTAGAGCCCTTTCCTTCAGGCCCATGATCACCTCATCGAGCTGTTCCTTTCTCCAGGACGTACAGATGGCAGATGCCCATGGTCAGGGGGATCGAGCGCAGCACCCTGAAGCCATGCACCCTGTACAATGCCTCGAGCGCCTGCGGCTCCGGCAGGTTCTGTATGGAATCGCTCAGGTACCGGTACGCTTCCTTCTTGCCCGAGCGCCATCCGCCGATGGTCGGCAGCACGCGGGTGAGGTAGAACAGATAGATCGGCCGGAACAAACGGTTCTGCGGGACCGACAGTTCCAGAATGGCCAGCCGGCCCCCGTTCCTGAGGACCCGCCGGGTCTCGTCAAGAAAGGCGCCGATGTTGGGCATGTTGCGAATGCCGAAGGCGACCATGGCGCGGTCCGCCCGGCCGTCGATGAGGGGCATCATGAGGGCATCGCCCTGCACCACCTGAAAGTGGTCCCCGAACGCCCTCTCCCACTTGTCCATCGCCTCTGACATCATGCCGCGGGACAGGTCCAGACCGATCACCGTGCAGCCGGAGGCTTGGCGGGCGGCGATGGCCAGGTCCCCTGTGCCAGTGGCGATGTCCAGCACCGTGTCGTCCTTCCCCAGCTCCAGTTCCTCCAGCGTACGCCTCCTCCAGCCCACGTCGACCGACATTGAGAGCATGTGATTCAGCTGATCATAGGTCGGCGAGATGTCGTCGAACATCCGGCCGATGCGCCGCTGGTCCTTGTCCAGCTCCTTCGCTCTATCGCCCGACGCCATCATATCGCCAGCAGGATGGTTACCAACAGCCCCATGGCCACGAAGGCCTGGGTGCCGAGGATCAGTTGCACATTGGCCTTCTGCCCCTGCTGGAAGGAGGCTATCTCCCTCGGATCGGTGAACGACATACTGGCGGCCTTGAACGCTATGGGGAGCGTCAGCAGGCCGAGCAATGCCAGCGCGGGCAGCATTCGAAGGAGGACCAAGAGGAGCAGGATGCCGTACACCGAGAAGGTGAGCACCGCGTACAGCCACGCCGCCTTCTGGGTGCCGAGCGCTATGACCAGGTTCTTCCGTCCCCCCTTGATGTCCGCCTCAAGGTCAGGGAATTCGTTAAGCAGAAGCAGGTTGAACGTCAGAATGCCGGCCATCAGCGACAGTGCGATGCACGTGGGCGTGGGGACCGGATTATGGACCATATAGGCCCCCAGCACCGGGAGGACGCCAAGGCCCAGTCCGGCCGCTATCTCGCCAAGCATGTTGCGCGCGAATATCTGGGTGTAGAACAGCGCGAACACCATTCCCAAGAGGACCAGGGGAACGAGCGCCAGGCTGGTGCGGGCCACCACCACGGCGGCGATGACGGCGGCGATGACGAACGAGGCGATGGCCATGTTGAGCACCTGGCGCGGCGTCAAGAGTCCGGCCTGCAGGGTGCCCGTGCCGCCATTGAACATCGTCCTCCTGGTGTTGCTGGCGTCGATGCCGGAGAGATGGTCGTAATACTCGTTCAGGGTGTTGACGGTGATGTGCAGCAGCACCAGCACGGCGGTGAACAGCACGAAGTTCAGGGCGTCGAAGAACCCATCGTAAAGGGCCAGGGCGCTTCCGACTATGGCCAGTATGACAGGTAGCAGCAGGAACGGGACCCTTATCTCTACCAACCACACCTTGAGCGACATGTCACCGAGGAACGCTGAACAGATATATACCGATTCAGCATGCCTGCCCTCCTCCTTCCAATCGGTAGGCGCCTAATGATATGGTAGTCATTATAGACACCTACCGTTTACGGTATCTTTAATCGTTCAGGGTCGATAGGATGAACATCGTCATCATAGGCGCAGGAAGGATCGGTTACAACACCGCCCGGATCCTGGCCGGCAAGCATTCCGTGATGGTCGTGGAGAAGGACGAGAAGCGGTTCGAGCACGTGGTGAACACGTTGGACGTCGGCGCCCTCCATGCCAACGGTGCGAGCCCGAACACCCTAAAAGGCATCTTGCGGAGTGATGTGGACCTGTTCATGGCCGTGACGGAGAGGGACGAGACCAACATCTTCGCCTGCATGCTGGCCAAGAAGATGAGGCCGGAGCTGCTCACCCTGGCCAGGATGAGGGACCTCGACTATACCGAAGGGGACCTCGTGTCCAGCTTCCTGAACGTGGACCAGGTCATCTCGCCGGAGTACCTGGTGGCACGGAAGATGATGCATATCGCCATGCTGGAGAACGTCATCGACTACAATGCCATCCCCTTCCGCGAGCTGGAGATCGCCAAGTTCCGCATGAGCCACAACCTCCAGGGCATTGCGTCGATACCTCTGAAGCACCTTCCCCTCCCGGGCGAGTGCAAGATCCTGTTCCTTCATCGGAACGGCAAGACACTGGAGCCCAGGGACGACGAGGTCCTTCTGACGGGCGATGAGATCGTGGTGATCGCCAAGGGGAACGGCATCGCGGAGTTCAACAGCTTCCTCGGAACGACCAAGTCGTCGAGGGACATCCTGATCATTGGCGGAGGAGTTATGGGGAAGTACCTCGTCACCATGCTGGAGGGGCGCGAGAACGTCTCCATACGGCTGATAGAGGAGGACGAGGACCGCTGCCGGGAGCTGACCCAGAGGTTCAGCCGTACGCTGGTCATAAACGATAACGGGGCCGACCCCCTAGTCCTTCGAAACGAGAACGTGGGCATGACCGATGTCATGGTGTGCGCCACCGGCAACGAGGAAAGCGATCTGTTGGCCGGACTGGTCGGGAAGCATCTGGGGGTCTCGAAGACCATCACCTCGTTCTCCAATCCCGACTACAAGGACATCTTCCAGATGGTCGGGATCGATTCGGCCATCAGCTTCTACGAGGTGGTGGCCAACGCCATAGTCAAGCAGACCGTTCCCGACCACGGCGTCCTGATCCTGATGGAGGGCTTCCAGAAGGAGCTGATAAGCGTGAACGTGGGCCACCATAGCCGCGTCCGGGACGAGCTCATAAGGGATATCGACATGCCTCCAAAGTCGGTCATCGCCATGGTGCTGACCGAGGACGGGGCGATAATCCCGGAGCCGAACGTCCGCATCCTGGAGGGGGACACCGTGCTGCTGTACGCCGATCGCTCCGACACCGGCGTCCTGGAGAGGCTGTTCAACACCCGCATACCAATGAGCCCGTGAGCGCATGTCCATGAAGAGCGAGCACAGGTTCCGTCCGGCGAGGGCCGTCAAGCGCATGTTCCACAGCCTGGGCCTCAACCACTATTACTTCCAGGAGAGGATGGCCCGCCGCGGGAACACCGTGGCCTATATGTTCGGCATCCTGTTCCTATTCCTCTCCTTGTCCATGCTGGCCCCCCTGGGGGTGGCCTACTTCTACGGCGACGATCTGCGGCCGTGGATCTATCCGATCCTTCTGACCGCCGCATTGGGGGTCCCTCTGCTGCTGCGCTTCCAGCCGGCCGCGGTGACCAGGTCCACCGAGGCGCTGTTCGTGGTCACCAACGCCTGGCTGATGGTCATGGTGTTCGGGGCGATACCGTACATGATGTATGGCATGGGGGCGGTGGACGCCATGTTCGAGACCATGAGCGGCTTCACCACCACCGGCGCGACCATCATGCTGAACATAGAATCATGGCCCCATAGCCTGCTGTTCTGGAGGAGTATGACGCAGTGGCTGGGAGGCGCCGGTATCATCCTGGTGTTCATCACCATCTTCCCCATGCTGGGGGTGGCCGGCCGCAGCCTGGCCCGCAAGGAGTTCGCCGGCATGGACGTGCAGCACTTCACCCGGCGCATCCAGGAGGAGTCGGTGAAGTTCCACTACATCTTCATCGGCCTGTCGGTGGTGCAGCTGCTCCTGCTGCTGCTGACCGGCATCGGCCTGTACGATTCGTTGACCGTCATGTTCTCCACCATGTCAACCGGCGGCTTCTCTCCGCACACCGATAGCATCGCCTACTTCAACAACGCCGCGGTGGAGTGGATCGTCATCATCTTCATGTTCCTGGCCGGCGTCAACTTCTACCTGCACTTCCAGGCGCTCAGGGCCCGGGACCGGAGAGCCTACTGGCGCAACGCGGAGTTCCGCACCTACACCATCATCCTGTTCCTGGCCAGCCTGGCGGGGGTGTTCCTGCTGTGGGGGAACCCGTATACCGACGTGTTCGAGGTCGTCACCGACTCCACTTTCCATATGATCAGCTTGATGACCTCCACCGGGTTCGCCACCACCGACTTCTCGCTGTGGGGCGGAACGGTCACGTTCGTCCTCTTCGTGCTCATCGCGATCGGGGGCAGCTCCGGCTCCACCGCCGGTGGCCTGAAGGTGGCCCGCATCATCCTGCTGAGGAAGTTCATCTCCACCGCCATCTACAAGACGGTGCATCCCAGGGCCATGTTCAGCATCAAGCTGGACGGACGCACGCTAACGGAGAGCGCGTTCACCTCGGTGATGGCCGTCGTGCTGTGCTACATCGCCACCACGGTGATGGCCTCCGCCCTCCTGATCTTCATGGGCATCGAGCCCTCCATGGCCATTACCGCGGCCATCTCCTCGGTCTCCAACGCCGGCCCCGCGCTGGGCGATCTGGGGCCGCTCGGCACGTACGGCGGCATGCCCGACCTGGCCAAGGTCGTCCTGATATTCGCCATGTGGGCCGGCCGTCTGGAGTTCCTGACGGTGTTCGCCCTGCTGACGCCGGTGTTCTGGCGGGAGCTGCTGCGCTACCGCAGGGGGGAGAAGCGGCTCCCCCGTCAGAAGTAATACCAGATGCTGCGGTACTCGTCCACGTCCTCACCGCGGTCATGCAGCCTCTCTAGATAGTGCAGGATGGGCACGTCCGTGTAAACGTACGTCGGCGCGGTGGTGATGTTCTTCTCCCAGGGGTAGAACTCGTAGATCCTCTCCCCCCTGGAAGAGATCATGATGAGGTCGTGGTTCTGCCACGCCCTCAGGTGGTTCTTTCCCAGGGCAGGGATGTTGAAGACCGGTTCATCGGTGCGCGAGAGGCCTGGAAGCAGACGGGCCTCCTCCTTGCGCTCCTGCATGATGCGGGCGATGGGGACGCGGTACCAGCTGGTCTCCTCCTTCCCCTTGGTGTTGAACGTGTAGTAGGGGTCCACGCCGATCTGCTTCAGCAGCATGCGGATGGCCGCCGTTTCGAACCTCCTGCTGTTCTCCATCGTGAACACCTGCTGGTTGTACACCGCCAGTCCCTTCATGCGGAGGTTCTGCACGGCCTCCACCGCCTCCGGCGTGATCTCGTAGGAGTGCTCGAAGTGCGTGACCAGGCACAGGTCCTGTCCGGGCGGGCGATGGAACCGGCCGATCGTGTCCACCAGGCCGTCGGTGAAGCGCATGGGCAGCACGACCGGGAGCCGCGTGCCGATGCGTATGCGGCTGACGTGCTTGATGTCAGATATGCTCTGTAGCAGGTCTATCAGGATAGCGTCGTCCATCAGGGCGGGGTCGCCTCCGGTGATCAGCACCTCCGACACCTTGGGATGCTCGCGGAACCACTGCAGGGCCTGCTCAATGCTCTCCTTGGAGGCCAGGGCCTGCTCGGCCCCCGTTACGTTTCCGATCTCCCAGTTCCTCTGGCAGTACACGCATATCTGGGCGCAGGTATTGTACGGCTTGAGGATGGCGATCATTGGGTATCGTCGCGTCACCAGGTCGATCGGGGAGGTCTGCCCCTCCTTCATGAAGTCGAGGTCCCCGGGGCCGTGCACCCTGGGGCTGAGGACCGCGTTGACGTAGCTCAGCGGAGGGATCACCTGGGCCCTCACCGCGTGGTCCCACCGGCGCGAGGCGTCGCGGTCGAAGAGCGAGAGGTAGTAGGGAGTGATGCCGAACGGCAGACGGTTCTTCACGGCCAGATCGATGGCGGTAAGTTCGTCCTCGGTCAGGTCGACTATCTCCGATATGGACGAGGACTCGGCGAACACGTTGCGCCGATGCCAATGGTAGTCGTTCCAGTCGTCCATGCTGCCCCCCAGCAGGTCCAGGATGCGCCGTCGGGAGTCCTCCCTCCTCTTAACGACCTCCGGCTCCAGTCCGGAGAGGTACGACCTCATTCGGCTCTCGCAGCGTTCGGCCATCTTGTCCAGGAAGTCAGAGCGGATGCGCGCGCCCTCTCTGCCGTCGTGCCCCATGAAGTCCGGCGCGCTGTCGATCGGAATATCGGCCTTGCCGAGGGAGCCGCGGGAGAGCATGTAGATCTCCAGGAAGAGGCCTTT
>DAGU01000026.1:30398-34122 GCA_002498285.1 Methanomassiliicoccus sp. UBA386
CCCGACCGACGCTCGTTGCGGCGGGAGAAGACGTTCTTCAGTATGCGTATGCAGTGGAGGGTGTTGGCCCGCTCCATGCTCTCCATCTCGCAGCCATAGGAGAACAGTTCCGTCTCCCTCTCGATGAGCAGCCGGAACAGCGCCTGCCGGATGCCTTCCAGCCCCTGTGACGACGTGAGAATGGCATGCATCTCGGGATCGGACCCTCTGAGATGCGAGAACCTGAGGGCCTGGAGGGGCGTTATGTCGCTCGCCAGGCGCTGGCGGCTTTCGTCGTTGCCTCGCTGTATCTCGCTGGAATGAGAAATATCGTTCATATTATCACCTAAGTAACGCGGACACGGCTGTAGCCTGAAAGTGAGGGAAGCCCCCGCCTTGCAGTGGATGCAAGGTGAGGGGAGGGTATAACCATTCTCCGCATCCTTATTCGCTCCCCGTCGATGGGGCGTCGGGCAGGCCACAGACCCCGTCCTCACTCATCTTGCGACGGAACGCCCACGTCAGCAGGGGCGGCGCCATTATGGTGGTGGCCATGGACATGAACACCACTACCGCGAAGAGGCTGTCCGAGATGAACGAATTGGTGAAGCCGATGGAGGCGATGATGATGCCCACCTCTCCTCGGGGGATCATGCCTACGCCCACGATGTTGGCCGATGAACGGCCCATGCTCCGAGCCCCCAGCCCGCATCCGATCCACTTGGTGGCTATGGCTACCAGGGTGAGAATTATCGCTATGCCGAGGATCCCCTCGAAGGAGGAGATGTCGACCAGCAGCCCCACGTGAAGGAAGAAGAACGGGACCAGGAACTCGTTGATGGGGCCGAAGTCCTTCTCGCAAGGCCACTTGTCCTTGAACTCGGCGAACACCATGCCGGCCAGGAAAGCGCCTATGATGGCCGCCAGGCCCGCCACGGTCGCCAGGACCGCCAGGCCCAGACACACTATGATCGCGAACGGCAGCGGGGACAGGGTCGCGCGCTTCCTCTCTCCGCACTGGAGCGGCTCCACGGGGCCCCGGCGCGCCGCGTACCTCTTCCTCATCCTGGGCAGGAGGATGGAACCAACGAAGATGACCATTGCCACGAAGAGGATGGCCTCGGCCGATACCAGCACGATGTCCAGCACGCCGCCCGACGAGCCCATGGCTATGCCCGTGACGATCGCCAGTACGATCAGGCCCAGGACGTCGTCGATGACCGCCGCGCCCACGATGATCCTGGACTCCAGCGTCCTGGTGAGGTTCATTTCGCTTATCACCCGGGCGGTGATGCCCACGCTGGTGGCCACCATGGCCGCGCCGATGAACAGCGCCTCGTTCACGTTGTCGTCGATCGCCATGAACATGGCAAAGCCGGCCAGGAACGGAATGACCACGCCGAGGACGGCCACGGAGGTGGCCGTCTTTCCGACCTTGCGGAGCTCGCTGAAGGGAGTCTCGAGACCAACGGCGAAGAGCAGGAAGATCACGCCAAGCTCGGCCAGCACCACGAACAGATCGAAATCGACGTCCAGAGTGGCCCAGATGTCGAGGCCAAGCCATTGGAACAGGATGGTGTTGGCCACTATGATGCCTGCCAGTATCTCTCCGATCACTGACGATATCTTGAACCTCTCACATATGAGGCCCCCTACCTTGGCGAGAAGGAACAGGGCGAATATCTGGAACAACACGATCTCAATGGACAGTCCGTTCATGCGCACCCCCGTGGGAAAAAGTCGGTATATTATTTAATAGACATGGAAAGACAGCTTTTCTCGGGTCCTAAGATATTATCTGAAATGATTGATTAATCGATATTTTATAGATGAAGTTCCCAAGAGATTCTCCGAAAACGGGGAAGGAGATATGAAACGTACCAATGCACTCTTAGCGGTAGCTGTGGCGGCCGTGCTGATAGGGGCGGGGATATGGGTCATGCTCCCTGGAAAGGGAGAGGACCTGCCTCCCAACGACGATGACGGTCCTGATGTCCCGGACGTTCCGGGCAACCTAACAGACCCGATCGCCAAGGTCCCTCATGCGGTCGAGATCGATGAGAAAGATGTGAAACTGCGCCTCCAGCTGGACTACCCAGGCAAGGGAACAGGGACGGAATACGCCTGGAACGAGGCGTACGAGTTCGTCCTGAGCACGTCCGGCAGCGGCTGGGATGGTCGGGCGGTGATCAAGGTTTTCGCCGAGAGGGCCGAAAGCATAGGGGCCAAGTGCCTCATCATGACGTACGGTGACGGCATCAGGGCGACATGGGATGACCATGTGGTGCATGGCGCCATCCACCTCAGCGCTGACGCCGTGGTGTGGATATCCAACGGAACGGATGACCGCACCGACCGCTTCAGCGTTCTGTTCAACCGCACCGGCACGTTCGGCCTGACCTTCCAGGCGTTCGACGCTGATACCGGGGATCCTCTATCCGCGCCGGTCAGCACCGGGCAGATGGTGGTGCCGGAGGCGGGCTCCATGGACATCAGGGCGCTGAGCGGGGTGGAGGAGGTCATCGAGAACGACACCTTCTATGTCGTCATTATCAACGCCACCAACGGATGGAACGTCCGCCACTCGATGGACGCCGCCTACCTAGTGCTGTCGTCCGATAAGGGAGAGGCGTTGGTGGACGTGGACCGCACCACATTCACGGCCCAGCTGCTGGAGCCGGGCCAGTCCACGCAGTTCCTGGCATACTTCCCCATGGAAGACATCGGCGGCGACCTCGAGCTTATCTACGCCGAGCCGGGCCAGCCACCAGTGACCGTTTCCCTGGAGTAAACCCTTTCCATTCTCATTTTTTGGTCCTTCGGCGTCCGGCCAAATACATTGAGCGCCATTATGCTCACGATGTCCCTCCCCGCGCATATCGAGCTGAACAATGGCGTCCGCATGCCCGTCCTTGGCCTCGGGACCTACCTTATGGAGCCGGAACGGGCCAGGAGGTCGGTGCTGGACGCGCTGTCGCTAGGCTACCGGCATATCGATACCGCTTCATTCTACGGCAACGAGAGGGAGGTGGGAGAGGCGATAAGGGAGAGCGGCATCGACCGCGACGAGGTGTTCGTGACCACCAAGGTGTGGAACGACGACCACGGCCACTATAGGGCGAAGGAGGCGTTCCGGCGCAGCCTGAGTCTGCTTGGGATGGACCACGTCGACCTCTATCTCATACACTGGCCCATGCCTGGGCGGCTGGAGACATGGAAGGCGCTGGAGTCCATTTATGAGGAAGGGGGCGCCCGCGCCATCGGCGTCAGCAACTTCATGCCTCGCCACCTGGACGAGTTGCTGGAGCGCGGTTCGATCGCGCCCGCGATAGACCAGGTGGAGATGCATCCCTTCCTGCAGCGCAACGATGTGCTGGACCGGTGCCGCCGGAGCGGGATCGCGGTGGAGGCGTACAGCCCCCTGGCCCGTGGCAGGCATTTGGACGACCGGACGTTGGCGGCGGTGGCCTCAAGGAACGGCCGGACGCCCGCCCAGGTGATGATCAGGTGGTGCCTTCAGCGGGGTGTCGCGGCCATCCCCAAGACCACCTCTCGGGAGCGGATGAAGGAGAACCTGGAATCGCTTGATTTCGTCCTGCCGCCGGAGGACATGGCCACCCTTGACAAGCTGGAGAGGAACTCTCGCACCACCACCTGGGACCCGCACGAGATGGCATGAGCGAAGGTTGAGGGCACAAGCAGATATATCACCGGCCTTATCGCAGGGCGTGGCGTCCCTAACCTC
>DAGU01000026.1:34346-41612 GCA_002498285.1 Methanomassiliicoccus sp. UBA386
CTGATCAAGCCAGGCCTGATCATCGTCGAAGGCCAGCTTCGTTCGCTTTGGAAGGCGTTCCGGCTGGACGACCGGGAGCTCACCTCCTTCACGATACGGCTGCGCAATCAGATGAGCCATGACCAGTTCTGCGCCGTTCCCATGGACAAGAGGGCCATATTCCTTCCGCAGTGCCTTCGCTCCGCCGACTGTCCGGCTGACCTGACCACCGAGGGACTGGTGTGCAAGCGGTGCATGCGCTGCGGCATCGGGAAGGTGATAGACCGATTGGAGGAGGAGGGCCGCATGGTGTTCATAGTCCCCGGCTCGACCTTCATCAAGCGCATGATAAAGAAATACCATCCCCAGGCGATCGTGGGAGTGGGATGCCTGCTCGAGGTCAAGGAGGGCCTGGAGATGGCCGACAGCATCAACATGGTGGCCATGGGAGTGGTGACGTCCAAGGACGGGTGCGTGGAGACCACCATGGAGTGGGACAGGCTCCTGGAAGTGGCGAGCCTCGTTCCCGGCGATCCCCTGACGGCAATTAGTTTAGCCCCCTGATGCCATCCCATGGGGATGAGTGACGACCTCAGGGACCGGCTGAAGGCCAAGTGCGAGGCGATGGACGTCCCGCTCATGGGGATCGCTCCGGCGCAGAGGTGGAACGACGAGCCGTTCAGTCCATGGGTCCCAGAGGAGTTCCGGCCCCTCTCCATCTGGCCAGAGGTCCGTTCGGTGGTTGTGATCGGCCTTCCGGTGGACCTTCCCATCGTGGAGACCGCCCCGTCCATCTACTACTATGAGCTGTACAAGACGGTGAACGCGCTGCTCGACCAGTCCGCCTACCGACTGGCCCGCTTCCTCGATCGCCATGGCCATCCGTCCATCTACATCCCTCGCGACGGGTACGGCTCCCTGAGCGTGCTGAGGAGCGATCCTTTCGCGTTCTTCTCCCACCGCCACGCCGCCTACCTCGCCGGACTGGGGACATTCGGCGTGAGCAACATGCTGCTCACGCCCGACTACGGGCCCAGGGTGCGCTTCACCTCCGTCTTCACCACCGCCGAACTGCCGGCGGACGACGTAATGACCGGAGACCTGTGCACCAGGTGCATGCGGTGCTCCCGGCTGTGCCCCGCGGGAGCGCTCGACAGGAAAGGCTATCCTGAAGGGTTGACGAAAAAGGAGGCCTGCACTGAATACAACGCATCGCTGGCGCGGCGGCATGCGTCCCCCTGCGGGTGGTGCATCAGGGTGTGTCCGATCGGCCGGGACCGCGAGCGCTTTGAGAGGACCGAGCCCAGGTTGTACGAGAGCGAGGACGTCCGTCCAGAGCTGCACCGGGCGTGGAAGCACGTGCGCGCTCACGGAAGCGAGCAAAGCTAATTATGCGGTTCGGCTTGGGTGGGCGCATGAGCTCCGAGGAGGCGCTGGCGGACCGGTTCCGCCGCGCGCTGTACGTGCACCTGGCGGAAGGCGGGCACCTCGATCACGAGGACGATGACCGGGCGATCTCAGACTCGCTGTCGCACCTGGGCCGCGCCATGGCCGAGTTCCTGAGCGGCAGGATCAACCTGGCCACGCTTAAGTACCGCATGGACAACGCGTTCGTGGAAACAGGGTGCTCGTTCCCTCCCCGCGAGGCCGTGGACGCCATGCGCGAGGCCGTGCTCAGTATCGACGTGGACGAGATCTCGCCTGCCCTGTCGGAGCTGGGCAGCATGCCCGAGGACATCACCGATGCCAAGGGCCGGCTGCTGGATGCCGAGAGGTTCATCGAGCGACAGGCGTCCAGAGGCTCGGTCGAGCGCTCGTTCGGCGACAGCTTCTCCGCCCTTCTGATGTGCCTGTGGCACCTCCAGGCCCCCGGGATGTGGCCGATGCGCCACGGCCCGCTAATGAAAGTGCTGCAGAACGAAGGCCTGGTGGGCCGCGGGGACCCGCCCCAGGACCTGGTGGACCTCATCATCGCGGTGCGCCATCTGGAGGAGGCGACGGGAGCGGGGCGATATGACCTCGGCCGCCTGCTGCCGCTGCTGGACGATGAGCTTCCGCCGGAGGAGGATTGCATCCGGGGCAGCGCCGAACGCATCAAGGCCCTGGTGGAGGAAGGCGGCTGGGACCTTGCCCTGCGGTGGTGCGACCTTCTCCTGGCATTCCGCCCTCAAAGCACAGAAGCGCTGTACGGACGCATAGCCGCCTACGAGGGCAAGGGGCTGCACATGATGGCGATGGCCGAGGCGGAGGACCTGGTTGAACTGCTGCCCGAGGACCTGACGGCCCACCGGAGGCTTCTCGCCCTGTACAAAGAGAAGAGGATGGTCCCCGATTACAACCGCGAGGTACGGAGGTTCAAGGCGATCATGGACGCCCGGCGCGGCGCCTAACGGTGCATTGGAAGCCGAAATATCCTTTTAAACAGTGGCTGTTGACCGGTCGTGAAGCTCGGGCTCGCAGTGTTCAGGAACGTTCCCCGGCAGGTAAAGTGGCTGATCTACCTGCTCTCCTTCTCCAACGTCGGGGTGGGATACTTCTGGGTGGCCACCGCGGCCTACCTGCCCGAGCGGGGCCTGACCTCCGGGGACGTGGGGATCATCCTGGCCGTGAACGGCCTGGCATTCATCGTCGCCGCCATACCCATGGGCATAATGGCCGACCGCATGGGAAGGAAGCGGATCCTGATATGGGGCCTCCTGGGCACGCCGCCCGCCCTGCTGATATACGGCATCACCTCCAGCTTCGAGTGGCTTCTGCTGGCGTCGGCCATAACCGGCGTGTCGGAGGGAGCGTTCCTGACCACCTGGAACGCCCTGATCGCCGACATGACGACCACCGAGAACCGCTCGGAGGCGTTCTCCCTGTCGTTCCTGGCCGCCTCGCTGTCCTCCGGCGTGGGTCTCGCGCTGCCCCTGGTGTTCCCGCCTCTGCAGGGCCTCACCGGCCTCACCTCAGAGGGGATGCACACGGCGTTCTTCATCCTCCTGGCAGTGTTGACGCTGGTCAGCCCCCTCACCCTCCACCAGCTGTTGAAGGATCATTCGGAAACGATGAGGACCGGCGTATCGCTGCGACGGGGCGAGAATCTGCGCCCCATGCTGAAGTTCTCCGCCCTGAACAGCCTGATCGGGCTGGGGGCGGGGATAATCATCCCTCTCATCCCAACCTGGATGTTCATACGTTTCGGAGCGTCCGACGCCATCACGGGGCCGCTCATGGCGGTGGCCAGCATGACCATCGCCTTTGCCTCGGTGGGCAGCGCCGGCCTTGCCCGCCGGTTCGGAATGGTGAAGGCCATCGTCATGTGCCAAGGAGCGTCCACGGTCTTCATGATGGCCCTGGCGTTCGCCCCCGGCATGGGGCCGGCGGCGCTGTTCTACGTCCTCAGGTCCGCCTTGATGAACATGGCCACCCCGCTGAGCGACTCCTTCCTCATGGGGCTGATCACTAAGGAAGAAAGAGGCCTGGCCAGTGCCATCAACTCCCTGGTGTGGCGCCTGCCGAACTCGGTGACCACGGTCATCGGCGGCACCCTTCTGGCCGCCGGCTACCACGTGCTGCCGTTCGCCATGGCCACCGTCTGCTACGTCGTCTCCATATCGCTGTTCTATTCCATCTTCCGCAACCACCAGCCCCTTGTGGAGGACGCGCCGGCCATCGGCGATCGCCCCTCCCCGCAGGGATGATGTCGAGAACGAAAGGCGCGCGGGCCCATTGAGGCGGGGGGCCAGACAGGACGGTCCGGTTGGCAATGCAAGGCCGGTCGACGCGGCGATCTTCCTCCTGTCGGCAGCCGGCCTCCTGGTAGATGGGGCGCCGGGCATAGCGATAAGGCTCCGAACGTGGTTCCTGTCCATGCACTCGGAACAGGTACTGGATACCATGAGGGGGGTGAGGAGATGAAGGATAGGGGCATCGACAGGGAGGCCCGCCGCAGGGCGGGCGCCATACTCTTCGTGGGAGGCATGCTGTTCCTAATGCTCATGCTCCTCGCCGAGCTCCTGTATCCGGGGTACAGCACCTCTTACCACCACATCAGCCAGCTGGGGGTCGGGCCGTTTCCGTCCAACGTAATGTTCAACGCCTCGGTCTTCCTGTTCGGCGTTTCCGGGGTGGCCGCCGCCGCCATGCTTTACCGCGGAGAGCGGGGCCGGCCGTTCTGCGCCGTTCTGGCGGTCGCAGGTGTGGGGGCCATGGGGGTCGGGCTCTTTCCCCAGGACATGCCGGCGCCCCATGCCCTCTTCGCCCTCCTGGCCTTCGGGGGCGGAGCAATGACGGCCATTCTCTCCCATAGGGCAATGGGGCGGCATCTGGGCCGGATCGGGGCGTTGCTGGGCATCATCAGCCTGGCAGCTTTGGCGCTGTTCTTGTCAGGCCTGCATCTGGGCCTGGGCGGCGGGGGCATGGAGAGGATGATCCTCTACCCGTCGCTGCTGTGGATCCTGGCGATGGGCGCGGTGCTGATGCGGGACGGAGAGGTTACCGCACCAGTTCGCTGATCGGCCGGGCGGGCCGGCGGCCCTTCCTCTTGCTCACATACACATTGCGGCCCTCCTTTTGGAGGGTGAAGAGGTCAGCGTACTCTTCCAGGAACTCCCTCAGGCCGCTCTTGCCCATGCTCTTGAAGTCCAGCTCGGGGGCGATGCGCTTGAGCTCCTTGCTCATCTGAGGTAGGAACGCTCGTCCGTCGTCCTTGACCGCAGCCTCGAAGGCCTTGGTGACCAGGCGGACCACCTCCATCGGCCTCAGTTCAGACCCGGCCTCGGCCGCCGGTTCCGGCTGGACTGGATCCGGCTGGGCCGGCTCCTCGACCGGTTGGATGACCTCCGGCACCGTTCCGATCTCCTCCTCCACCTTGGCGACCGGCCGTACCAGCATGCTCTTGCCCCTGCGGTTGAGGGCGAAGTGGGACGGTAGCGCCTCCAGCAGGTGGGAGATCTTCTCCCTGCCGTAGAGGCTGCTGTCAAAGGACGGATCGAGCTTGCGCGCCGCCTTGAACAGCTTGAAGGTGTCGACCCAGCCGTCCGGGGCCTTCTCCGCTGCCTCATATGCGCGGTACATCATGGGAAGGGCTTCCTCCGGGGGCCTTGCACAGGTGCACGCAGGCGCGGCCTCCTTTGTCCGCTCCTCCTCCGGCCCCTTCTTCTCCCCCTTCCTCTGCACGTATATGGCCCCGCGGTCGAAGCGCTCCACCTCGAACACGTCATCCAGCTCCTCGATGAGGTTGAGGAGCGACGGTTTTCCGTAGGTGCGGGTGTCGAAGCCGGGGTCCAGGCGCCGCAGCGCGGCACCGATGTCCCCGTTGAGGGCCCTCCCGTCGTCGTTGACTGCCGAATCGAAAGCCCTGTTCAGGAGCTCGAGGGCGTCCCGGACAGGCCGCTGCTTGCGCTGGCCCCGGGGGCGGTCCTTCTCCTTCGCCCCTTCGTCGGAGTCGTCCTGCTCCTTGCCGAGGTTCTCGGTGGAGACGAAGACGTCGCAGGCGCGTCGGAAGGAGTCATGGGTTTCCTTCCTGCCTATCCCAATGACGAACAGGCCGTGCTCCCTTATCTTTATGGCCAGCGAGGTATAGTCGGAATCGCTGGAAACGATGACGAAACCCTTTACGATGCCATCGTGGAGGATGTCCATGGCATCGATGATGAGCGCGATGTCGGTGGCGTTCTTGGTGACATGGCGGTTAGAGATGTTTGGGAACTGCTGGTAGGGGGTGAGGGCGAACTCCTTAAGCTTGGCCTTCCAGTTGCTGACCTGTCCTCCTCCCGTCCAGTTACCATAGACCCTGCGGATTATGACCGATCCGTACTTGGACGCTTCCGCCAGCATCTCCTCGATGAGGGTGGCCGAAGCGTTGTCTCCATCAACTAGGAAGGCGAGCTGCCTGTCCTCAATCCTTTTCTCGTCCATTAAGAGATCTCCAATAAGTGTTGCCTGTCTCAAAGGTAGGTATGATAAAATAGTTTTGCTAGCGACCCGAGCCGTGGGCGCGGACGCTTCACCAGGGCCTCGCTCCGCTCTCCCTTACCGAACGGTTGTACTCCCTGACAGTGCGGTAGGCGTCATATATCTGCCATATCCAGATCGCCGCCGCGGCCGCCGCCGTGAAGAGCAGGAAGAACAGCAGGAGGAGAACCACCACCACGATGAAGATGGCCACGCCCTGGGCGAAGCGGCGCAGGTACACGTGGCCGAGGCCGGGCACCAGCGCCGCCAGGATGATGGCGAGGGCAACGCTCTTCTCCTCCACGTGGGTGGGCTGCCATGGCGGCGGTGACCGGTCTGGCACCCGATATGCCTGGGGCCTGTCGTCCTCACCAGTGTCCGGGGGCGGCCCCTCATCGATACGCGTACGGTCCATGGATGAAGCACGCATCGGCCGCTACATTAGATTTGGCCGGGTTTCGATGCGGGAAGGATTATGTGCGTCCTGTGTGTAAAGCCGTGCCATGGCATCCATCCTGAGCATCGTCCTGCGCAACTACCGCCGCTTCCGGGGGGAGATCGAGCTGCCCCTCTCGGGCGGCATCGACATCGTCCAGACGCCTCCCGGCATGGGGAAGTCCAGCATCGCAGAGGCGGTGGCGTGGTGCCTAGCCGGGGAGATGCCCCGGGACGATGTCATGAACGCGGAGGGACGCCTGGCAGACGAGGGCGCCATGGTCTCGCTCACCTTCTCCGATCCCCGGAGGACGGTTCTGGAACGCTCCATATCGAGCTCGTCCGGCGGAATGATGGAACGAGCGGACGTCCGTCCGGATGGGAGCTTCGAAGAGCAGCGGGAAGAGCTCTTTCCCGCGTCGTGCATCTATTCGAACATCATATCCGGCATCTCTCTTGAGATGGTGATGCGCGGGGGCCGGACCGGCGGAGAGAGGGCGGTGGAGGGGATGAGGGGATGGGGCGCCAGCGACGCACCCCTGCGAGCGTCCATGGAAGGGACCTCCCTATACCTGGCCATGATGCCGGAGACCGCGGTATCATGCATCGTGTTCGACCGGGGCGGACGTCCGGGCGTGCAGTGCGATGCGGCCGGCATCGGCCCCGACGAGTACCGCGCGGTCGTGCTGTCTTCCGCCCTGGCCTTTGCCCGGGAGAGCTGCCCCGGCGTCCCGGTCATCCTCGACGAGCCGTTCGAGGGGATGGGCATACATGCAGCAGGGCAGGCGGCGGAGGCCGTGGCGGGGTTCATGGAGGGCCACCAGCTGGTGCTGCTCCTCTCCGACGCGAACGCGATCGATGCCATGCGATCGACCGGTAAAGTGGACAAGGAGCTGGAGATCAAGGGCTAGC
>DAGU01000026.1:41705-43982 GCA_002498285.1 Methanomassiliicoccus sp. UBA386
GGGCTAGCGAAAGGTTGAATATGGTCCGGAAGCGGATACCCTAACGGGTGAAGGGCGCTGAGCGAAAGGTACAGAAGGATCGGCACGGAGGAGCTTCGCGGGCTGAACAGGCTCATCGAGGATGGGGGCTGCCTGCTCCTCGATGTCAGGGAGCGCCACGAGTTCGAGTCGGAGCACATCCCCCTTGCCATCCTGATGCCCGCCTCCGAGATCGACCGGAGATGGCGGGAGCTGGACCTCTCGATGAGGCTCGTGCTGTACTGCCGTTCCGGAAACAGGAGCGCCCGGGTCGCCGACCTACTGGTCAGCAGGGGGTTCAAGGACATCAGCATCCTGGAGGGAGGGCTGAACCGCTGGAGGATGGAGCATGGCCCGATGGAGAGGAGATAGGACCGACATCTATTGGATCGAGGGCGCCCCGCCCTCCCGCGGCCTCAGGCTGAGAGGGTATGCATCAGCGCTGATAGCCGTCGGCTGGCTGGCGTTCTTCGTTCTGTGGCTGTTCTTCGCGGCCGACGGCCTGAGCATATACCGCAATCTGGCCATCATCTTCCTCTCGCTGGTGGTGGCCGCCGCCCTGATGGGGGTTCTGTGGGTAAGCTACGGCCTGGGCATCGGGATGAGGTACGCTCCCGGGATGCTGGAGCGCTATGAGTTCCGCGAGATGCGCGCGCGGACCGCCGCCAGCATAGCGATCTGGGGGGCCTGGGCCGCCCTGGTCATATCCTGGCTGTACTTTTTCGCCGACGGCCTGTCCGGCTATCAGAACGCCGCCGTTCTGGTCCTCTCCCTCATCGCCGCGGCCCTTGCGACCTCGCTGCTATGGAGGCGCTACATGGGGAGCTGATGAGCGCCCTCATCATTATCATGATAGATATCCAGCTGATGAGCTACTAATACGGCCGTGACGTCGCATGCCGCATGAACGCCCGGCATTTCAACCTGTTCTGCATCGCCGTCATCGTGGCGGTCGGAGCGGTCGCCATCGTTGCCGTGCAAACCGTGCCAGGCGGAGGGAGCGTGAGCCTGGCCGCGCTGACGGACCACGCGCCCCTGCCACCCCTGGACCTCGCCCTATCGCTGGTCATCCTCTTCGACTTCGGACTTATGGTAACGGCCCTGGTGTGGCTCTTCGGTGACAGGACTAAATCCCAGGAATGATCACACCAGCCGCACCAGCTTGTCCCTTGCGAGACGGGAGGGGTCGAACATCGAGGGCGGGAAGAGCCTTCCGCGCATCTGCTGCGCCACCTTCCAGCCGCCGGCCAGGGACGCCAGGATACCGATGCCGTTGCATCCCAGGTTGTACATCAGGCTGGGGCTGCCGGGGTCCGGACCGACCAGCCTGATGCCTCCTGGCGTGTATCCCATCAAACCATGCCATTCCATGTCCCGCTCATCATAACCGTCCAGGGTCTCGCGGGCAAAGGCATCTATTCGCCGGTAGGCGTCCTCGCCGTATTCGCGCTGGGCGTCGTACCTCTGGCCGGGCGGCAGCTCCTTTTCCGGCCCCCCGATGGCCACCAGCGGGCGTCCGGAGTACGGCCTCCTGGTCATGTAGTAATAGCCGTTCTCCGCGCTGCGGAAGAACGCCACGGCGCTCGGCGGACCGTCCCCGAACCGGCCGACCATGAAGCCCACCACACCCTTGACGTTGCCGACCGAGACGGGCACCTGGCACGATTCGATCTCCATGCCGGTGTATCCGTTGGTGCACAGTACGACGTTGTCGGCGAGCACCGTGCCTCCATCCGTGGAGGCGGCGATCTCCTCGCCCAGGCGGAGCCGCCTCACGCGGCTTCTTTCGTAGAGGCGAAAGCGATCCGAGTACCGGGATAGAAGATGCCTCGCCATGGCCTCGGTCAGAAGGGCGGTGTTCAGCACCCCGGAGGGGGCGCAGATGGCGGCCACGTACCGCCGGTCCACCGTCCCCAGCAGCGATGCCATCCTTGGGGCGTCGATCTCCCTGGCCCCCTCGGCGGCGCCGATCTCGCTGCTGACCGCGATCCCTGTGCGCGCCCCTCCTGCGGCGTTCCATCTCTCCTTCTCCCTGAGGAACGAGGCGACGGCCTCGGGCGAGTCGATGGCCGCCATCCCTCTCACCCTGAGAAGGTGGTCCCGCCCTCCCGTGCTCTCCAGCACCTCCTCCAGACGCTCCCATCCAGATTGTATCTCCCGGTATCCCTGGACCACGCTCTCCTCGCCCAGCTCCCCGGCGATGTCGTCGAACCTCCTCTCCATGGCGGCCACGGCCTGCCCGGCGCTGCGGCCTGTGGC